>NZ_VDMO01000015.1 GCF_006335125.1 Deinococcus radiopugnans ATCC 19172 | reverse complement strand
CGTTCACCCTGAGCCAGGATCAAACTCTCCATAAAATGGTCTAGCAAACACCCCAAAAGGGTGCATTGTTAGTGTGTTTGGTCCAAGCTTGCGCTTGGCTGCCAACTTCCAGAAGAAGTTGGTCTGCATTGGAAGTCCTGAGGGACTTCCCTGTTTTGTGAATCTGGAGCCGCTTCCGGGGGGAAACTGGCCGCTCACACGCCTCTGTCGAAGCGTTCCTGTCATCATTCTCAACACCAGATTTTCATGCGTCCCAGTGGGCCTTTCTCTCCGAAGAGCTTGGGGACATCCACTCGCCTGTTTAACGGGCGAAGGGAACTATATCCCCCCCTGCCTCTACTGTCAAGACCCCAGCCGAGGAAACTGGGAATGTGCAGCGCCAGATCAAAAGGAAGTACGGTGGCAGTGCATCTGCGCTGCCTGAGACAGCACCTTACGATCGGCCCAATACACCGCTGAGCCGCGTGCTAGCCTGCGCCCATGCGCTTGAACGTGGTGTTTTTTGCCCATCTGCGGCGGGAAATTGGAGCTGAGCAGCTGACGCTGGACGTGCCGGATGGGGCCGATGTCCGCGCGGTGGCTGCCCTGGTCGAAGCGCAGCATGGGCTGAGCCTGAAAGGCTGCATGGTGGCGGTCAACGAGACTTACGCCACGCCGGACCGGGCCCTGAATGAAGGGGACGAGGTGGCCTTTCTGCCCCCAGTGGCTGGCGGCGAAGGCGATCCCGTCACCCACTGCGAAATGACGGACCAGCCGTTGCTGCTGTCAGAAGCCGACGCTTTTCTGGTCCGCCCCGAATGCGGCGCACAGGCGTACTTTGTCGGCACCGTGCGCAGTCCCAATCAAGGGAAAGCAGTCGAGCACATCGATTACGAGGGCTACGCCCCAATGGCCCACAAGGTTATGCAGGAGGCGGCAAACGCGGCGCGTGAGAAGCACGGCGAGTTGCGCGTCTGGATTCAGCACCGCACTGGACGCCTTGCACCGGGAGAGGCCAGCATCCTGATCGGCGTGGCCAGTCCCCACCGCCGGGCCGCGCTGGAAGCCTGCGATTTTCTGATCGAATACCTCAAGGTGCAGATTCCAGTGTGGAAGCACGAGGCCGACGACGACGGCGAGCACTGGGTGACCGGTCACACGGAACATCCGGCCCTGTAGGTCCTCAGCCTGACTTGCGCCGGCCCTGGGTTTCCAGAAAATACGGTGAGGGCCCATGTTCGCGGGCATGGGCCTCAAAGCTGAGGTAGTAGCGGCTGGCCAGCCCGATCATCAGGGCGACCACAGCCATCAGCGCCAGCAACGGCCACAGGCCGGGTGGACCGGACAGCAGGCTGTTAAACGCAAAATGCAGCGCGACGCTGAGCAGGACGCCCCGCAACACCCAGCCCCGCACCGAGCCAAACCCCGGACCCCTGACCTGTTGCCAGTGCAGGCCGCCCAGCGCATAGCCCTGTGGGGCGCTGAACAGGGCGTGGGCCAGCGTGGTCACCAGCGCGTGCCAGGTGGCCGCCCCACTGCCGAAGCCCAGCGTGTAGGTCACGTTTTCCATCAGGGCGAAGCCCAGCGCCGCAGTGACGGCGTAGACCAGTCCGTCCATCGGCTCGTCGAAGGACAGCTCGGTGATGGCGGTGGTGGCGGCCACAAACTTGCTGCCCTCCTCGATCACGGCTGTCAGCAGGGCGACCAGCAGCAGCGTGAGCGGCAGCGTGGAGTCCAGCAGGTTGCCCAGGCTGGCCTCGAACGCCGCCGAGATCAACCATGCGAACATGCCCCACGCGAAGGTGCGGGCCAGCAACTTCGGCGGCTCCGGGTGGCGGTCCCGGCGCACGAAGAACCACAGCCACCACAGCGTGACGGCCACCGAGGCCAGCAACGACAATGTCAACGAGACGGCGGCAGACATTCGTGGAGGCAGTTAAGCGCGGGCCAGCCGGGCGGCGGCCGCCTGCAGGGGCTGATGCGCCAGATGGGTCAGCGCCAGCGCCAGCGCGTCCGCCGCGTGGTTGTTGAACAGCTCGCGCACGCCCAGCGATGCCTTGACCATGTAGATCACCTGTTCCTTGTCGGCGCGGCCCGAGCCCACCAGCGACTTCTTGACCTGCATGGGACCGTAGTAGTGCACCGGGACTCCGGCCTGGGCGCACGCCAGCTGAATCACGCCGAAGGCCTGCCCCACCTTGAAGGCGACGTCCGCCTGACGCCGCAGAATCTGATCCTCGATGGCCACCGCCTCTGGCTGGTACGCCTCGATCAATCGGGTGACCTCACTGTGGATATACGCCAGACGGCGCGGCATGACCCAGGCGCTCTCGGTGGTGATGCAGACGTGATGCAGGTGTTTGGCCTTGCGAACATTGCCGTCCACCAGACCAAGGCCCAGATTGGCGAGGCCAGGATCAATGCCGAGGACGATCATGCGTCCAGCATACGGGAAAATCGGCCACACACACGAAAAGAGCCGCAGACACGGAGTTTCCTCCGGCTGCGGCCCCTCCAGTGAATGCTAGCGCCGGCTTTTGGGATCGAAGGCGTCACGCAGACCGTCGCCCAGGAAGTTGAAGGCCAGCACCGTGAACAGAATGGCCAGCCCCGGATAGAACGGCAGCCACGGGTAGCTCAGGACCACCTCCTGCGCGTTGCTGAGCATGTTGCCCCAGGTCGACACGGGCGGCTGGATGCCGAAGCCCAGGAAACTCAGGGCGGCCTCGCCCAGAATGGCGCCGGCCACGTCGATGGTGGCGCTGACGACGATGATGCCCAGCATGTTGGGGGCCAGATGCCGCCACATTACGCGGTTGTTGTTGGCTCCCAGCGCGCGGGCGGCGTCCACGTATTCCAGGTTCTTGAGCCGCAGCACCTCGCCGCGCACCAGCCGGGCCGTACCCATCCAGCCGAAGATGGCGAAGATGCTGATGATGATCACCACGCTGGCCGAGGGACCGAGATTCTCGCGCAGGTTGGTGATGAACGGTGCGTCGCTGCTGGCGAACAACCCCGAGATCACCAGTTGCAGCGGCAGGGTGGGCAGGCTGAGCATGAACTCGATGAAGCGGCTGATGGCCGAGTCGGTCAGGCCGCCGAAAAAGCCCGCCACCAGACCGGCCAGCGTCCCCAGCAGCACGCTGATGATCGCCACCGAGAAGCCCACCACCAGGCTGATGCGGCTGCCGTAGATCACGCGTGAGAGTACGTCGCGGCCCAGCTCATCCTGGCCCAGCGGATAGCTGGCACTGGGCGGCGCGAAGAACCCACTCAGGTCCTGGGCATTGGGGTCATGTGGGGCAATCAGTGGGGCCAGCAGGGCGGCAAGCACCACAAAGATGATGAACGCCAGACTGATCATGGCGGCCTTGTGGCGCAGCAACCGGCGCATGGACATCTGCAGCGCGGAGTAGCTCTTCTCGGCGGGCGGGGCAGGGGCAGTGATTGTCATAGCAGAGCCACCTTCTCGGTCACAGGCCTCATGAATAGCGAATCCGGGGATCGACCAGGGCGTAGGCCAGATCGGCGAGCAACTGAAACACCACGGTCAGGATGGCCAGCAGCATCAGGCACAGCATGACCACGTTGAAGTCCTTGCTGACCAGCGAGTCCAGCAACGCGCGACCCATGCCCGGCCACGAGAACACCGTTTCGGTCAGGACCGCGCCGCCGAACAGACCCGGAATGGACAGGCCCAGGATGGTGATGATCGGAATCAGGGCATTCCTGAGGGCGTGTTTGAAAATTACTGCGCGGTTGGGCAGCCCCTTGGCCCGCGCCGTCCGCACGAAGTCCTGGCCGATCACCTCCAGAAAACTGGCGCGCATGAAGCGGGTGGTGGCGGCAATTTCACGGAACATCAGGATGGACAGCGGGAGAATCAGGTATTTCAGGCGATCCAGCCAGAACGGCCAGAACCCGTCCTCCGGGCTCAGGTTGCCCAGCCCGCCGGGCGGCAGGGCGATGGCTCCACCCGTGACTTGCGGCAGGTACACCGCGAACAGGTACAGCGCCATCACGCCGATCCAGAAGACAGGAGCGCTGAAGGCCACGAAGCTCAGGAAGGTCAGCACGTAATCCAGCGTGCTGTATTGCCGGATGGCCGAATAGATCCCCAGCGGCACGGCGATCAGGGTACTGATCACCAGTGCAGGGATGGTCAGGAGCAGCGTGTTGGGCAGGCGCTGCGTGAAGATGAACTGGGTGGCCGGAATACCGAAGTCGCGCGAATACCCGAATTCACCCTGAAAGGCTCGCAACAGCCACGACACGTACCGTTGGGGCCAGGGCGTGTTCAGGCCGTAGGCCTCACGCAGCCGGGCGATATCTTCAGGGGTGATGCGCGGGTTGCCGAAGATCAGCTGATCGACCGGGTCGCCGGGCTGCAGGGCGGTCAGGCCGAAGATCACCAGACTGATCACAAGCAGCAGCGGAATCATCTGCAGGATCCGGCGCAGGGCGTAGGTTGCCATAGAGAAGCCATCCTTTCAGGAACATGGAAAAAAGCGTTGAACGCGAGCGGGGAGAGGAAGGCCAATGTGCGGCGCATCCTCTCCCCCATGCCGAGGTTCAGGCGGTGTGCGCCCTGGCCTCCCGGTTATTCCTTCTGCTTGTGGGCCGAGACTGCGCCCTTGCTCGTCCAGCCCACGCGGTAAGCATCCCAGGTGGGGTACAGCGTGTAGGCGCTGAAGTCGTAGTTGGCCAGCCCGTTGGCCTGGATGTACGGGTTCACGCGGTAGTACAGCGGCAGCGACGGCACGTTCTTGGCCCAGATGGTCTGCATCTGATCAAACAGCTTGTTGCGCGCTGCGGGGGTGAACTCGGTGCGGGCCTGGAGTTGCAGCTTGTCGTAGTCAGCGTTGACCCAGCCCGAGTTGTTCTGGCCTGCGTAACCGTTGGCCTCGGTGGGCACACCTGACCCCTTAAAGAGATCGCCCTCTTCGAAGATGGGGTTGGCGGTCCAGGCGTACATCGCCAGGTCCCACTTGCCCTCGGCGCCCTTGGACAGGAAGTCCGCGCCGAAGAAGACGCTGGAGGGATAGTTCTGAATGTTGACCTGCACACCCACGGCCTTCCACTGCGCCTGAAGGATCTGCTGCACGCGTTCACGCACGCTGTTGCCCGCCGTGGTGCCAAAGTTCAGGCTGAACTTCTTGCCACCCTTTTGCAGGATGCCGTCGCTGCCAGGCGTCCAGCCCGCAGCGGCGAACAGCGCCTTGGCCTTGGCCGGATCGAAGGGGTAGGTCTGCACGTCCTTCTTGTACACGGTGGCGAGCGGGTTGATGAACACGTTGGATACGGGCTGCTTGCCCTGGAACAGGGCCTTGACCAGTGACGCACGGTCAATGGCGTACAGCAGCGCCTGACGGACGTTGGGATCGTCCAGATTCAAGTCCTTGGCCTTCTGGCCGCGCGTGTTGATGTCGATGTGCTCCCACACTGCACCGGGCACGAAGTAGGTGCTGAACTTGCGCTGTCCACGTTGCAGGTCGATGGCCTGATCAAACGACAGTCCTACCGTCGCCAGCGCGTCTACCTGGCCCGACAGAACGTTGACCTTGAGGGTGTTGGTGTTGGGAATGAAGCGGTAGGTCACCGTCTGGAGGTACTTGCTCTCGCCGCCAGAGGGCTTGCGCCAATAGTTGGGATTGCGGGTCATGGTCAGGCTGTTGCCGGGCCGCCACGCGGTGGGCTTGAAGGGACCGGCCACCACCTTGGGCAGGTTGTTGGAGGTGGTGTACTGGTTGAGGAATTTGATCCACTGCTCATTGACCGCGTCGCTGGGCTTCTGACCCTTGGTGGCCGCGTTGAAGGCGTCCCAGCCAGCCTTCATGGCTGCCGAGGGAGCGACACCGGGAGCGCCCGCCTGCTCGGCGAACAGGTACGGCGGATCAAAGGTGATGGTGAACGTCTTGTTGTTCGCGCCGCGCGTGATCTTGGCGTTCTCGAAAGGGTAACGGTCCGGCACCGGCACGCGCTCGTCATTCTGAACCATCAGCCAGAACTCGAAGTCGGCCACGGTGATCGGGGAGCCGTCGCTCCACTTGGCGTCCGGGCGAATGGTATAGGTCAGGCTGTTGCGGATGACCTTGCCCTTGGCGTCCTTGACCAGCTTGTAGCCGCCGTTTGCTGTCGTAGGGACGGTGGTGGCCATGTCGGCGTAGAGCTTGCCCTCATTGTCCAGACCGGTCAGGGCCGCGCCCATCCAGTTGTTGATCTCGCTGGTGATCGCCAAGTTGTTGGTGACCCAGGGATCGTAGATGTTCGGCGGTTCCTGCGAGGTGCCGACGATCAGGCTGTTGTTGGCTGGACCAGCCAGTGCCGGAGCCAGCACCGCAGGGGCCAGCAAAAGGGCGGAAAGGGTCAGGACCTTCTTCAGGGACACTTCTTTCATGAACGCCTCCAAGACTTACGGGCAGGCCAGTTACGGCCCCAAACTGTAGTGATGAGCGTCAGTATAGGGCGGGGTGAAGAAGTGTCAAGCCGCAGGCTCATTTGACACAGCAAATTCGCACGACGGCTGCTCCCGCAAGATCAGGGCAGACCGGGCGGAGAGAGGGCTTAACTTCACAGCCGCGCTCACGACAATGAGGAGAATCCGATACAAGCGAGAGGGCCAGAACACAATGTTCTGACCCTCCCAGACAGTCTAGACCGTGTCCAGATCGTTTAGTGGCTGCCGCAGCCGCTGCTGCCCTCACTGTCCGGCGACTGTGCATTGTCGGTGCGGAAGGAGTGGCCGCAACCGCAGGCGCTGGTGGCATTGGGATTGTTGACGGTAAAGCCGCCGCCCATCATGTTCTCCACGAAATCCACCTCGCTGCCGCGCAGCAGGGACAGACTCATGTGATCCACAAGCAGCTTGACACCCCGGTCATGCACGATGGTGTCGCCTTCCAGCTCGCGGTCGTCGATGGCCATACCGTACTGGTAGCCGCTGCAGCCGCCGCTCTTGATGAACACGCGCACGCCTGCATTTTCCTTGCCGCTCTGGCCAATGATACCCAGAGCCTTCTGCGCGCCAAATTCGCTGATGGTCATGGCCTTTTCAGCCACGTCACCGTGGGTTTCGGAATGGGAGATCGCGGTCATGCGTGAAGCGTAGCACCATTGGCGCAATAAAAAGGTGCGCGGAAAGCAAAGTGGATCAGCAGTGAAGAGGGCTGAACACTCGGTGTCGACGCTCATGCCAGGGCCAGGAAAGGCCCTCCGGAACCCCGCAGAGTCCACCGCACCGCTTACATTCCTTGAGTGTGGTCATGTTAAGATAGGCCCATGACGAACCCCTATGCCGAGTGGTTCGAGCAGCTCCGGACTGAATACAGCGAGCAGCTCGGGGCCATGCCATTGCCCGACGGGCTGCCTGAACATCTGCGGCAGCTGATTGACACCCACGACGAGGAAGCCATCCTGTTCATGATCAAGCTGGCGTGGCAGTTTGGTGCGCAGGTGGGCTACGCCGCTGGCAGCCGCGAGGGCGGCGAGCAGGTGGCGGTGGTCCGGCCCAGCGCCCGCGTTCAGGCCTAGCGCCAGGTCCCCTCTCCCTTTCAGCCGCCTCCTTGTGGGGCGGTTTTTTGTGCCTATACATCCTTCAATGCCCGCCTGCACGCGGCGTAGCCCAGCAACCCACCTCGGTCTCCCCCCGAAGCATACCCAGCGCAACGAGTTGAGCCAGAACCACTTGAGCAAAGGCCTGAACAGTCTCGGGCGGCGCAGCTTGTAGGTCCGCCGATTCCAGGCCGAGGCGACGGGCTTCATGGGCAAGATGCTGGGCCAGCTGTTCCATGCCCACAGCATAGAAAAAACCGCCCCGGCACAGGGCCAGAGCGGCTAGTCAGAAGTGGGGCTCAGTCGTCGGCAGCGGCGGAGTGGGCCAGCGAATCGCGCTCATCGGCTTCACGCAGCGCACGGATGCCGCGCACGATCCCGATGGTGGCGAAATACGTCACGGCCGGCACCACGAAGATCAGGATCCACAGCACGGTGTTGGCATTGGCGGTGGTCAACACGTTGGCACTGATCAGGTCCGGCTTGTACCCGGCCACCGACATGACGATCAGCAGGGCCATAAAGGCCGTTCCGATGGCCAGCCGCACCGGATGGTTGGTGGGGTTCTCGGCGTAATAGTTGTTGTCCTTACTGCGGTCCAGCATGGGCACCGCGAACATCGCGCCGAGGACCACTGTGGGCAACAGGATCGCGCCGGTGAATTCGGAGCCGATGATGCCGCCAAAGATGTTGAACTCGAAGCTGGGGATGATCGCCAAGGCACCGAAGATCCACAGCAGGTACCAGTCGGGTTTGATGTTGTTGATCGGGGTGGTGCTGGGCGGCCCGAAGAATTCAGAAGGGTGCACCGGGATAAAGGCCGCGAACAGTAGCACGATGCCCGCAAACAGCAGCGTCAGCATCAGCATGATCGGGGTCTGCTGGGTCAGCAGCGGCACGCCGACGATCTTCTTGTAGGCGATGCGCTTGGCGTACTGCGGCTGGGTGTGCTTCTGCTTGATCATGATCAGCATGTGCGCGCCGGTCAGCGCCAGCAGAATGCCCGGCAGCAGCATGATGTGGTAGCCGTAGATGCGCGGGATGATGCCGTCGCCGGGGAAGTTGCCCGCAAAGGCCGCCTGCGCCAGCCACGTCCCGATCCAGGGAATTGAGGCGGCGATGCCGTAGACCACCTTGACCGTGTTGTAGGAGTAGTTGTCATAGGGCAAAATGTACCCGGTGACGGCAGTCAGGGCCGCGAAGATCAGCAGCAGCATGCCGATCCACCAGTTGATCTCGCGGGGCTTCTTGAACGCGCCCGTGAAGTAGATGCGCATCATGTGGATGACGGCGGCGGCCACCATGATATTGGCCATCCAGTGGTGCACGCGGCGCAGCATGTCGCCGAAGGGCATGGCGTTGAGCTTCAGCACCGAGTGGTAGGCCGCCGGGAGCATGTTGGGCTTGTCGGCGGTTCCCGGATCGAAGGAGTTGACCACCAGACTGTTGCTGGGCTCGTAGGACAGCGCGAGCACAATCCCTGTGATGATCAGGATAATCAGGCTGAACAGCGTGATTTCACCCAGGAAGAAACTGTGGTGAACGGGAAAGGCTTTGCGCAGGAACTTGTCGTTCAGGCGCGAGATGTGCAGACGTTCGTCGAGCCACTGGTTCATGCGCTGTTCTCCTTAAGCTGTCCTTGAGAGGGGGTGTGGCTCATGCGAGCTGGGCCTTGACGGCTTCCTTGCGGGCTTCCCATTCGGATTCGGTGAAGGGGTACGGGTTTTCGAGGAAGAACCCGGCCACCACCAATTTGTCGCCGTCCTGCTTGATGGGCAGTTGGGCCAGTGGGCGCGGAGGCGGGCCGCCCACCACGACGCAGCCGCGCTTGGGATCGTACTGACCCGAGTGGCAGGGGCATTTCATCTGACCTTCCTGCTGGTCGTCGTCACTGACCGAGCAGCCCGCGTGGGTGCAGATGTCGCTGTAGGCCACGATCTCACCGTCCACGGTGGCGTCCAGATTGGTGGGGGCCACGATCTGGCCCTTGGGAAAGCGGTACAGCGCCAGCACATTGTTGGGGTCACCCTTGCGGATCAGGTTGTTGCCTTCCTTGTCCTTGCCCATCGGCCAAGCCCGGATCAGCTGCTCGCTGAGTTCGCTGACCTTGATGACCTCGCCTTCCTTGCTGGCCGAGGCGTGCACCAGCACGTCTCCCTCAACGGGAGGCATCTTGTCGCGGGTCAGGCGGAACACCGGGTTGGCGGTGCCCAGCACGCCCACCAGACTGACGATGCCGACCGTGGCGGTGGTGCCCATGGCCGCGTTGATAAAGCGGCGGCGGGTGATTTCAGGATCCTGTTTGCGGTAACGGGTCATATTTCAAACCTCATGGGGAAAAGAAGCAGGGAGTGGAGACAGAGTGAACGGGCCGTACGGCCTACCAGGGGAATTCGCCACTGGCGTCCTCGACCAGCACCTCGCCGTCCATGAAGAACTTCTTGTACAGGCCGACAGCCAGTGCCAGCAGCAGGATGATCATGGCGGCGTAGAAGCCCTCAGCGGTCACGTTGGGCATGACCGGCTCCTTGGCACCCCAGCCTGCGTAATCGATGACCATCTGGCGGGCGAACAGCACGCTGAACAGCAGCGTCAGACCCAGCGTGGTCACCATGCCCAGCAGGGCGATGGGGGTGGAGCGGACCTTGTGGATGCCGGGGTGCAGCTCGGTGCCCTCGGCCCAGACGCTGTACAGTCCGATCACGCCGTAGGTGAGCAGCACCATGATGAAGGTGGCCAGGAAGATCTCGGGCAGCTTGATGTCCTCAGGCACGAAGCGGCTGCGGTTCTTGAGGACCGCCGGGTCGATCTTGGTCTGGCTCTCGGCCACGGTGGCCGGGGTCAGCAGTTCGTCTTCCTTGTTGCCCCAGGAGTTCAGGACGTAGTTGGCGACGGCGTAGATCTCGTTTTCCTTGAGCTTCTCGCCGAAGGCAGGCATGGCCCCCTTGCCGTTGACCAGGATGCTGTGCACGTACACCGGGTCTTTCAGGATCTTGCCGTCGCCCGCCAGGGCCGGACCCACGCCGCCCTGGCCCTCTGCGCCGTGGCAGCCCACACAGCCCTGTGAGGTGTACAGTTCCTTGCCGATGGTCGGGTATTCCTTGCTGATGTTCGCCACGACGGCCGGATCAACGGTGACCGGTTCCGGCGCGGTCTCCTTGTTGAACAGGAACAGCAGCAGGATCCACATGATGGCCGCGCACACGATGGCAACCCAGGGCATTACAGCGTCGTTTCTCTCCACGTTCTTTCTCCCTCACGCATGAAATGGCCTGACGTTCTGCACCATTCAGGGCTTATGCCGACGAGCTGACAATCTGACCGTATCGGCGAGCAGCATAGCACGCACCACAGCGTCCCTCGGGGGCCCTTGATACCGTCTGCGTCGCACTCGGCGCGTCTTCTGAAACAGCTGGTCCAGCGACACTTCGGCAAGTGTCATGATGCGCCTGACCGGGCGGTTAAATGTCCCCGTCGGCGGCATGAACGCCGTAGACCTGACCCAGCGTGGCCAGCAGCGGCCAGAGTGCTCGCGACAGCAGTTGCACGTCCCGGTTGCCGGGCAATTCACGGTGGTCCGCGCCGCCCTCGCTGAGCAGGGCGACCACCAGCGGACGTGGCGTGTAAAGGATGCCCACGTCGTGGTGCACGCCGTCCAGCTCGCCGCTCTTACTGGCCAGACGGTACAGCGGCTGACCGTTCTCTGCACGCGGCAGACCCGGGCCGATCACGTCGCGGAGTTGTTGCCGCTCCAGAATGTCCAGCGCCAGGGCCGTGTGAACCTCATCCAGCAGCTCACCGCGCACCAGTCGGCCCAGCAGGTCCGTCTGCTCCAGGGCGCTGGTGCAGTTGCGTTCTCCCCGGCGCTGGGCCGCGTTGCGCCGCTCCGGCGGCAGTTGCAGCCCGCCGACCAGGCGGGTCTGGGACCAGCCGCGCGCCTCCAGCCACGTATTGACGGTTTCCACGCCCAACAGATCGATCAGCAAGTTGGTGGCGGTGTTGTCGCTGACGACGATCATCAGGGTCAGAACGTCGCGCCAGCTCAGGGCCAGCCCCGGCCCCAGTTCGTGCAGGACACCCGCCCCCGGCACCCGGTCGGCGGCCTGCAGCGTGACCCGGTCTTCCAGTCGCAGCCGCCCGGTCTGCGCCCATTCCAGCGCCAGGACCAGCAGCGGCACCTTAATTGTGCTGGCCGCCGGGAACACCCGCGCCGCATTCAGCGCGAACAGCTCCTGACCGACCAGATCGCAGATGCGCAGCCCCACCTCTCCCCCGTAGCCCTGGGCACGCAGGCTGACGAGAAAGGGCAAGGCGGGCCGCAGGTGTCGTTTGGTCATGGCCTCGTCCTACTCTGGAACATTCAGCCCGGCCAGCGCGGCGAAAGGATGCGGCGTATTCACGGGACGCAGGGTACAGAACGGCGGCCCACCCTCGGGTTCGACGCGGTGGGGACAGACCGGGCATTCCACGAAAGCCTGCTCGGTGTAGGCCAGATCGGTCTCCGCACTGTTCAAGCTCCACTCGCGCCCGCAGCCCGCACGGAAGGTGACAGGGGGTGATGAAGAGGCAGCCTCTCCCCCGCCCCGCCTGCGCCCCCTAGTCAAGATTGGCGATGCCCTCGCGGATGGCGTACAACGCGGCCTGGGTGCGGTTGTTGAGTTGCAGCTTGGTAAAGATCTCGGAGAGGCGGTTGCGGACCGTCTTCTCGCTGATGTCCAGGCGCAGGGCGATGTCCTGGTTGGAAAAGCCCTGCGCCAGCAATTTCAGGATCATGGTCTCGCGCTCGTTGAGGTCCGCGTGCTTCTCGCTGGGCAGTTCCTCGCGCTTGTCGCGGAAATCGTCCAGAACGTTCTGGGCCATGTCGGCGTCCAGCAGGGCCTCGCCCCCGGCCACCCGGTTGATGGCGTCGAGCAGCGTGGCCGCGTCGGCGTCCTTGAGAATGTAGCCGCGCGCCCCGGCCTTGACCGCCTCGAAGACATACCGGTCCTGGCGGTACATGGTGATCATGATGACGCGGGCGTCGGGATCGATTTCCAGAATGCTCTGGGTGGCCTTGACGCCGTCGAGTTCCGGCATCTGGATGTCCATGAGAATCACGTCGGGGTGGGTGTCTGCCGCGTAGCGGATGGCCTCGCGCCCATTGGCGGCCTCGCCAATCACGCGCATGCCCTCGGACTCCAGCAGGCTGCGCAGCCCCTGACGAAACAGCGCATGATCATCGACGAGCAGAACACGAATCATAGCGGGCAGTGTAGGGCCATCCGGACAACAGATGAGAAAGGGAGCCTACCTTTGCCAGCCACGGGGCCGCGCCGGGTCAGACCGGGCCGCGCCCTGCAAACAATCTGTAAGGACCGGGCCGCTACACTCGGGGGCGTGATGACCTGGTTTGATGCCCTGCTCGTGACCCTGTGGGCCGTGATGACCGCGCTGGGGGCGCGGCGCGGCCTGGCCGGACTGGCCTGGGGCCTGCTGGGCCTCACCATCTGCTGGCTGGCAGGCTCGCTGGGCAGCCCGCTGGTCACGGCGGCGGCGGCCCTGGTGCTGGGGCTGGGCAGCGCCGTGATCATCGTGCGCCTGCTGCCCCACCCGGCAGAGCAGCCGTGGCACCTGCTGGCCGGAGGGCTGGGCGGTTTTGTCCTGGGCGGCGTGCTGATCGCCACCGTGGCGCTGGGCTTTCCACTGGACCTGCGGGTCACGCCGGCCGGCACCACCGGCGTGTACCCCTCGGTCAACATGCCGCCCACGCTGTACGCGGCCGTGCGCGACTCGGCCATTCAGAACAGCCTGCGGGGCGTGTGGGGAGGCAACCTGACCCTGCGGACCTTGCTGGTTCCGGATCAGGCCCGCCGGCAGTAAACAGCCGTAATGCGGTCAGGAGCCGTCGGGATCCGAGTTCGCCGCACTTCAGACCCAGAAAACACCCGCCACGACTGGCGGGTGTCTTGACGGTTCGGGACGGAAGAACCCTCTACTTCCTCAGCACGCCCGGAAATTCCGGCTGCCCGCGCAGCGGGACGAGTTGCACCACACGGATGGGAAAGGTGATGTCCTGTTCCGCACGGGTCAGGGTCACGGCGGGAGCGGGGGTCAGATCGAGCCGTGCCGCCGTGCCCGGCAGGGCGGCCAGCGCCGCGAGCGGCACGAAAGGCACGTTGTTGAAGACCTTCACGGTCACGGGCAGCAGGGTGCCGTCCACCAGCAGGTTGGCCGTGCGCGGGGTCACGCTGCTGAC
Source organism: Deinococcus radiopugnans ATCC 19172 (assembly GCF_006335125.1). Lineage (NCBI taxonomy): Bacteria > Thermotogati > Deinococcota > Deinococci > Deinococcales > Deinococcaceae > Deinococcus > Deinococcus radiopugnans. Next base: position 102,035 of record NZ_VDMO01000015.1, on the reverse strand, counting down.
GGCCAGCCCCAGCGCCCCGGCACTCGCGCTCAGCGGCAGGTAGATCTGGCCGTTCGAGGCGCGGGCCACCCCGGCGGCCACGATCGCCTGCTGCTGCGGCGTCAGCACCGGCACGGGTTGCGGGAGCGTGGGCTGCGGCGGGGTGGATTGCGCGGGTGCTGGCTTGCCGGCGGGCACCTGGGCAGTGGGGGCGGTGGGCGCCGGCACTGCTGGCGTGGGGACTGTCGGCGTGGGCGCAGCAGCCGGCGCCGTGGCCACCGGGGCCAGCGGCGTCAGGGCAGTCAGCACCGCCCCCGCTGCCCGCTGACGGGCCTGCGTGGCCGCCGTCAGCTCCTGTGGACTGGGCGCGCGGCCCACCGCGCTGGGCAGGGCGTGGAAGGTGGTCCACGGTCCCACCGCCAGCGGGCGCTGGCCCTTCAGGGCATTCAGCCGGCCGCCCTCGGTGACGAAGTACAGCGTGCCCGCGTCGCTGACGCTGACGCCCAGGTCCATCTTCTTGCCCGTCCCCAGTTGCCACAGCGGCTGACCGGCGGTGCCGATGGCGTGCAGCGTGCCGCTCAGATCGGGCACCACCACCGTGCCGTCGCTGAGTTCGGCGGCGGGGGCAGTGATGGGCGCTCCTGCCGCGTAGGTCCAGGCGTCCTTGCCGTCTGAACCCACCGCGTAGACCCGGCCGTCGTAGCTGCCCACCACCACCAGCCCCGTGCTGGTCACGATGGGACTGGCGTTCACGAACAGTCCGGTCTGCCGGGTCCAGCGCAGGGCGCCTGCCGGGTCCAGCGAGTACAGCTTGCGGTCACTGGACCCGAAGTAAACGTTGCCCGCCGCGTCGATGGCCGGGCTGCTGAACACCAGCGATCCGGCGCGGAAACTCCACTTGAGCTTGCCCTCCGGAGTCAGCGCAAGCAGCTGACTGCCCTGGGTACCCAGGTAGATGGTGCCGTCCCGCGCGATGGCCGGGCTGCTGAACACCGGCGCTCCGGCCTTGACGGTCCACAGCGTCTTGCCCTCGGTGCTCAGGGCGTGAACGGTGCCGCCCGCCGTGGCGACAATCACGCTGCCATCGGGACGCAGGGCGGGCGTGGCGAAGATGTCGCCGTCCAGCCGGACTTTCCACAGCAGTTTGCCCGCCGGGTCCAGCGCGTACACCGAATCGTCGTAGCTGGCCGCGATCACGCCGCCCTGCGGGGTCAGGACCGGGTACGCGCGGCCCAGGTCGCCCGCCGCGTAGTTCCAGCGCTCGTTGCCCTCGGCGTCGGTGCGGTGGATGCGGGCGTCGCTGCCGATAAACACCAGATCCCCGCCCGGCGCCACCGAGACGCCCGAGATCACGCGCAGCTCCCGGCTCCAGTCGATTTTGGGGGCCTTGAACTGTGGGGCGAGGGTGGCGGCGGAAGCGGCCGGAACGGCGCCGGTCTGGGCCAGGGCCACCGGAAAGGCCGCGCCAGCACACAGAAGGGCCAGGGTCAGGGCCGTTGATTTGCCAGGGGTAGAAAACAGGGGGATCCTCATCTGAAGGTAAGCTCCTTTACATTGCCTTTACGCAACGTTGATTAGGTGGGGAGGGGCGTGGACGCCTGCCAGGGTACGGCCTAAGATGACCGACGTTATGAAGAAGATTCTCATGCTGACCGCGTTTGCGCTGACTGGCCTGGCCGCCGCGCAGGACACCACCCCCGCCCCCGCCACCATGCCCATGATGGGCCCGGCCACCATGAACGCCGAGGAGAACTTCGCCAAAGCCCAGGAATTCGCCGTGCAGGCCGACGTGGCTTACCCGGTGTCCTTCTATGACCGCACGCTGTGGAAGGCGGCCGTGGACCACTCCTACTACGCCGCCAGCATGGCCGCCGACAACCGCGACTACAACGCGTACCTGGCGCAGCTGTACACCAAGACCCAGTGGTGGATCAACGCCTATAACGCCTGGGACCGCCTGGGCGAGCTGAACGACACCGAGAAGCAGTGGGCCTCCCTAAGCGCCGCCAAGCTGGCCTACTTGGCGCTGCAGCGCGGCGACACCGAGATGACCCGCATGTACGTGGAAAAAGGCATGGGCTGGGCGGACAGCGAGAGCCTGCAGTCCATCATGAAGCGCCTGCCCTGAACGTCAGGCGCGACGCGCTGAGCACACTGCGCTGACTCCGGTTGTCTCCGGGGTCAGTTTTTTGTTGGGATTTTTGGTGTGTGGATGCCGTTTTGTCTGGCGGCGATCTTCTATTCTGGGAGCATGAAGAGCCGCGCCGTCCGTCTGCTGTCCCTGGGTGCCCTGCTCACCGGCCTGCTGGGCGCGTGTGTGCCCGCGCCGCTGCGGGCGCAACCCGGGGCGCAGGTGCAGGTGCAGGCCAGCCTGCGGCCCGCCCCGGTGGCGGCGGCCACGGGCGAGGAAGGCCTGTACCGCGCACCCGGTCCGGCGGCCCTGCAACTGCGCAGCGACCGCCCCGCGTTCGTGACCGCTGTGGTGGTGCCGCAGTCCGGCGGCGCGCAGGTTCTTGCCGTGGGGGCCGTCCCGGCGGACGTACCCGTGTCGGTGCCGCTTCCAGGAACGGCAGGCTTCACGCAGATCTTTACGGTGACCAGCCTGGCCCCGCTGGATCTGGGCGCGGCGGCGGGGGCGCAAACCCTGGACGAGGTGGCGCGTGTGGTGCAGCAGGGCACGGCTGGCCAGCCCGCCGGCAGCTACACGGTGGCCACCACGGTCTACCGCGTGGTGAACTTTGGCACGCTGGAGGTCACCGCCTCACGGCCCGGCGCGGAGGTGCGGATTGGCGGCCGCCGCGTGGGCACCGCCCCGCTGACCCTGCACGACGTGCCCGAGGGAACGGTGACCGTGGTGGTGTCCCGTCCCGGCTTTGACGCGGTGTCGCAGACCGTAAACGTGCAGCCGGACGCCACCGTCAGGGTCAGGGCCGAGCTGCGGCCCGAGACCGGGAGCCTGCGGGTGGACAGCGACACGCCTGCCCGCGTGTTGATTGACGGGCAGGGGGCGGGCACAACCCCTCTGCGCGTGCGGGTCCGCCCCGGCGTGAGCAACGTCAACGTGGTGCCGCTGGACCCGGCCCTGCGTGCCGAAACCCTGCTGGTGCGGGTTAAGGCTCGCGAGGACACCACCATCGTCTGCCGCAGCGCCCCCGAATTCACCTGCAGCGTGCGCTAGCCCCTACGGATGCCGACTTGTGGGTGTGTGACCGCCGCTACGGCTGTGCCGATGCCGCCTCCCGCTCGGCACGAATCTTGTAGACCTCGCGCATGTGGTCCAGTTCGCCCAGGCAGGGCTGCTGCTGGTCCAGCGGCAGGGCGCTGAGCCTGCTGGTGTCGTCCAGCTTGACGCACCAGCGCGCCGCGAACATGCGCTTGACTGCGTTGATACCAGGGCCGTAGCCCTCGCCGCCGTTCTGGAAGAAGGCCACCACGGCGAAGGTGGGGCTGTCCAGCGGGCCGTAGCCCTCGTACCACGCGTGGGTATAGGCATAGCCCTTGTCGGGGCGGGCGCTCATGCCGTTCTCGGCGGTACCGGTCTTGCCTGCCGTGGACACCGGGAACAGATGCTTGCCCAGCTTGGTGCTGGCCGTGCCGCCGGGAATGCTGACGGTCCAGTCCATGCCCTCCTTGACGAACTTGAACACGTCGGTGTTGCCGCCCCGGACCACGCTGGTGGGGGCCGGGCGCACCGGGGCCTGGCCGCCCTCGGCCTGAATCACCGTCAGCGGGCGCTCCTGGCCCTCGTTGATCACAGTGGACAGCACCTTGACCAGCTGTGCGGGCGTGACCAGCACGTCGCCCTGGCCGATGCTCATGTTCAGGCCCGAGCCGGGATACCACGGATGCTCCGGCGTGGTGTAGTCGTCGATGTCGGTCAGGGTGCCGGTCTTCTCACCCACAATTTCCAGACCGGTGGGGCGGCCAAACCCCAGCTCGGTCAGGCGGGACTTGAGCTGGCGCGAGTACACCCCAGGCGTGGCCCGCACCGCCGAATCGTAGTACCACGGGTTGCACGAGAAGGCGATGGCCTTGCGCCCGTCCACCACACCCAGGTTGGTGTGGGACCAGTTGTTGAAGCGCGCCCGCCCGAAATAGTACGTGGGCGCGCACGACAGCGAGAAATTGCCCCAGCGCTCGACGTACATCAGCGTGGTGGCGATCTTGAAGACGCTGCCGGGGTTGTAGGCCTGTACCACCCGGTTGCTGGTCACGGCGTCCAGCGCGGCGTCCTTGCGGTTCGGGTCAATCGCCCAGTTCTTGGCCGCCGGGTCCGGGCTGGGCACCCGCGAGAACCAGTTGGGATCGTAGGCCGGGCTCGACGCCATCGCCAGCACCTGCCCTGAGCGTGGATCAATGGCGATCACCGCGCCGCGCGTGAAGGGCTCGGGCGGCTTGCCGTACTTCTTGCGGCCCTCGTTCACGTCGGCCAGTCCCGCGCGCAGGGCGTCCTCGGCGGCACGTTGCAGGCGGCTGTCGATGGTCAGCACCACGTCCTGGCCGCGCGTGCCCGGATCGATCACGCGCTCGGTGAGGGGGCGGCCCGTCGCCGTGACCTCGCGCCGCAGTACGCCGTTCTTGCCTTCCAGCGTCTTTTGCAGGCTGTATTCCAGCCCGGAGCGGCCCACCAGATCGCCGACCGTGTAGCCGTCCTCCTTGACCTGACGGTCATTGGCCTCCTGCACGTAGCCCAGCAGGTGCGCGGCCATCTTGCCCTCGGGGTAGATGCGCTCGACGCGCTCGCGCAGTTCCAGGCTGGGAATCAGGACGGTGTACTCGTAGAGGGCGGCCAGTTTTTCCTGCGGCACGTTGCGCGCCAGCACGGTCTCGGTTTCCTTCTTGAAATCCGGTTCGCGGGGCTGGCCGTCCTGTAGGGCCTCCGGTTTAATACCCGCCAGGTAGATGATCTTGTCCCAGGCGGGAATGGCCTCGGCGCGTTCGGAAACCCGGCGCCCGGTGTACACCAGATCGACGGCCAGCCGGTTGGTGGCGAGCAGGACGCCGTCGCGGGTGCGGATCTCGCCGCGCAGGGCGCGGATCACCTCGTCGCGCTGGAAGTTGCTGGCCGACTGCACCGCGTACTGGCTGTGCTGCGTGACCTGCAGGGTATACAGCCGCGCGCCCAGCCCCAGCAGGCCCAGGCTGAAGGCGAGGGCCACCCAGCCCACCCGCCCGGCCCCGTTGCCGATGGCCCCAGCTTTGCTGCCACCCTTTTTGTCGGCTTTGGGTGCGGCCCGCCGTCGCTCACGCTTCAGCCGCTCGTGCGGCCGGTCGGGACGGTGCAGGGGATGCTCGGCGCGGCTCATAAGGGGACCACATCCAGGGGACTGTGCCCCACCCTCCACATCCAGGAGCCTGCCGATCTGTTCTCTTTCACGCCAGTTTCTCCTGGGGGCCGGGACGGGGCCCGATGCCCCAGCGCACGGCCCACTCCCACAGCGGATACGCCAGCAGTGTACCGATCAGCAGGCTGGGAATCGTGGTGAGCAGCAGGTTGACCGTGATCAGGTTCGAGCGCAGCCAGTACGCCAGCAGCCCGAAGGTCAGCCACTCGCCCGCCACCGCGCCGACCACGCTCAGCACAACCTGCAACGGACCGGAATCGGCGACGTAGCGCCGGATCAGCAGCACCAGCAGCACCGCCCCGGCCAGGCCCGCCGCGTGCAGGCCCAGCACGCCGCCGCCCAGCAGATCCTGGCTCAGGCCCACGCCGTAGGCGGCCACCAGCGCCCACGCCGGAGCCATGCGCCACGCCAGGGCCACGGCGGTCAGCAGGAACAGATCCGGGGCAGCCAGGCCAGCCGAGTCCGCCAGGCGGGACAGCAACCCCTGGGCGGCAATCAGCAGCGCGGCGTACACGACGGCCCGGAAGACCCGCGCCGGGCCACGCTGCGGCAGGCTGGCGCGCGGCCCCAGGGCGCCCCGGCCCAGGCCGCCGCGATTGAACCGTCCGCCGCCCATTCCACGTTGGCCCAGCCCCCGCCGGCTCAGCATCGCCGCCCGTCCATTACAACCCCTCCAGAATCGTCACGTCTTCCACCACGCCCAGGTCCACGGCGGGCCGGACGATCACCGAGCGGTTCACGTCGTTCGGCCCCAGCGGCAGCACCTGTTCGACCTTGCCGACCCGCACCCCCACCGGGTACACGCCGCCCAGGCTGGACGTGACCAGCACGTCGCCCACCTTGATCGGCACGCTGCGCGAGAACTCGGCGCGCAGGCGATCCGGCGGCACGCCGTGCGCCAGCCCGCGCCCGCCCCCGCCGCCCTGCAGGGTGACGCCCACCGTGCTTTCCGGGTCCACCAGCGAGACCACCGTGGCCGTCCGGGCACTGACCCCGGTGACCTGCCCCACCAGTCCGCCGGGCACCGTGACGGGCATCCGCACCCGCACGCCGTCACGCGTGCCCCGGTTCAGCGTCAGGCGCGACAGCAGCGGACTGGGATCGACGGCGACCACCTGCGCGATGCCCAGCGCGTTGGGGGCCTGCGTGCGGGTGATGATCTCCAGCTGTTTCAGTCGCCCGGCTTCACGGGTCAACAGCTCGTTGCGCTGGCGCAGCACGTCGTTTTCTGTCTGCAGGCGGGCAAGCTCGGCGCGCAGGTCGCGCTGCTGGGTCACGGTGGTTACGGCGCGGCGCAGGTTGTCGGCCACCACCACCCCCACCTGCGAGATCGGCGCGGTGACCGAGCGCAGCGCGGTGGGGGGCACCACCTGAAAGCGCGTCAGCACCATGCTGATGAGCAGCAATCCCACGAAGACCAGTCCCAGTTGCCGCGTCCCCGTCACGCCGGAGCAGCCTCCGTGTTGACCTCTGGAGAATGGGCCGCGCCCCAGACGTGGACGCCATGACCGCGCAACAGCCCGATCACCAGCGACATCGGAAAGCCCACCACGTTCGAGAACTCGCCGTCAATGCGCGACACCAGCGCCTGCCCCAGCCCCTGCACGCCGTAGCCCCCGGCCTTGTCCAGCCCCTCGCCGGACTGCGCGTAATACTCGATCTCGGTCTCGCTCAGGGCGCGGAAGGTCACGTCGGTGCGGGCCACTTCGGTCTGCTCCTGGCCGCCCGCAAAGACCGAAACGCCCGTAAACACCTGATGCGTGCGGCCCGAGAGCTGGCGCAGGAAGTCGGCATTCTCGGCGGCGTCGGCGGGCTTGGCGAGCAACACACCGTCCACGGCCACCACCGTATCGGCGGCAATCACCAGCGCGTCCGGACTCAGGGCGGCCACGCTGCGGCCCTTCAGGGCGGCCAGTTCGGCGGCCAGCGCACGCGGATCGGTCTCGGCGCTGTCCTCGTCCTCGCCGCTGACCTGCACGCGGAATTCTACGCCCAGCAGCGTCAGCAGTTCGCGCCGCCGGGGGCTGCCAGAAGCGAGGACGACTTCAGGAACCTGAGCGGCCACTAATACCCCTCGCTCCGCTCGCCTGCCACCAGCGCCACGCCGCCGGACGTGCCCAAGCGGTCCGCCCCGGCCTCGATCATGGCGTGGGCGTCCTCGGCGCTGCGGACGCCGCCCGCTGCCTTGATCTTCGCGCGGCCCGCGATCACATCGCGCATCAGCTTCACGTCGTCCAGCGTGGCGCCTCCCGTGCCGAAGCCGGTGCTGGTCTTCACGTAATCCGCGCCGCCCAGCACCGCCGCCTCCGTCGCGCCGCGCTTCTGCTCGTCGTTCAGGTAGCAGGTTTCGAGAATGACCTTCAGGACGTGCTCGGGGATGGCCTGCCGCACCGCGCGCACGTCGGCCTGCACCGCGTCCCAGTCCCCAGCCAGTGCCGCGCCGATGTGGATGACCATGTCCACCTCGTCCGCACCTTCCTCCACGCTCAGGCGGGCCTCCACCGCCTTCTGCCCGGAGGTGACGGCCCCCAGCGGAAAGCCGCAGACGGTGGCGACCTTCACGCCGCTGCCGTCCAGCTCGGCGCGGGCCTGGGCCACGTACACAGGATTGACGCACACGGCGTAGAAGGCGTTCTCGCGGGCTTCCTGGCACAGTCTGGAAATATCGGCGGGCGTCGCGGTGGCTTTCAGCAGGGTGTGGTCAATGTAAGGAGCGAGCTTCACGCCTCCCAGCATACGGGTGTGGGGGCTGAGAAGTGCGGGAAACGCCGGAAAGCGCAGGATGGGTGCGGGCCGCCGCCGCGCCAGGCAAATTCTCTCCTTTTCTTGACAAAAATCTTTAACACCATGTAAGGTATTTTTAACATTACTTGACCTGACTGGAGGAGAAGCGGATGCCCTACCGAGAGAAGATCGCCTGGCTGTCGCTGGTGGCGATGACCGTCACCTTCGGCCCGTATTTCGCGCTAGTTCAGCTGGGCCTTGTGCCGGCAGGTCCACCGCCCTACACCCGGCAACTGCTGCTCTATGCCGGGGTGGTGGCCGCTCAGCTGCTGATTCTGGGGCTGGGCCACCTGTGGCTGCGCCGTCAGGCCTCGCAGGAAGCCCGCCTGCCGCCCGACGAGCGTGACCGGGCCATCGGGCAGCGCTCGGTGGGCGCGGCGTACTCGGTGATGATCGGCGGCATGATCGTGGTGGGCTGTCTGCTGCCCTTCAGCGCCAGCGGCTGGGGCATCGTCAACGCGGCCCTCTTCATGATCGTGGTGGCCGAGATGGTGCGCTCCGCCCTGGTGGTTCACGGCTACCGCGCCCAGACGTGATTCAGGGGACCATCCGCAACCGCGTGCGGGCGCTGCGCTTCCACAACGGCGAGATGTCGCAGGCCGAGCTGGGCGGGCGCATCGGCCTGACCCGGCAGACGGTGGCCGCCATTGAGGCGGGCCGGTACTCGCCGTCGCTGGAGGCCGCCTTCCGCATGGCGCAGGTGTTCGGCGTGCCGCTGGAAGAGGTCTTTCAATGGGACCCGCACACAGACGCCTGACCTGCCCACCCAACCCTGACCCCAGTCCACCGAACCGCCGCCGTGACAACGGGAGTAATCTGGTGTCTTTTTGCCATCTGGGCGGGCGGACAAACCCCCAACGTTTGCCGCTGCGGGCACAGCAAAAGACCCCGCGTCTCGACTCTTGACGCGGAAGCAGTTCCAACGTAAACTCCGAAAGCACCGAAAACAGAATGATTGAGGGGGTGAGTATGATTCAGGCCCGCAGGAGCGAGATTCTCTCGCTGGCACAGCAGAATGGAGAAGTTTCCGCCTCAGAGCTTTCAAAACTTCTGGGGGTTTCGGAAGTCACGGTTCGCAGTGATCTGAAGGCCCTGGCCGAGGCCGGGCAAATCCGGCGCACGCGGGGCGGAGCGCGGCTGCCGCTGGAGATTCAGCGCGAATTCCCGCTGGAAGAGACCAGTCGCCGGCACGCGGCGGCCAAGCGGCGCATCGGGCGGGCGGCGGCGGCACTGGTCCGGGACGGCGAAACCGTGTTTCTGGACGTGGGCAGCACCACCACCGAGGTGGCCCGCGCGCTGCCGCCCACGCTGCGCGGCGTGACCATCATCACCAACGGACTGAACATCGCCCTGGAACTCGAACGGCTGCCGAACGTGCGCGTCATCGTGACCGGCGGCACGCTGCGCCCGCTGCAGCACTCGCTGGTCAGCCCCTACGCGCTGGAAGTGCTGGGCCGCATTCACGCCGACCGGCTGTTTCTGGGCTGCAACGGCGTGTCTGCCACAGCGGGCGTGACCAACGCCAACCACGAGGAAGCCGAGATCAAGCGGATCATGGTGCATCAGGCACGCGAAATCGTGGTGGTGGCCGATCACAGCAAGCTGGGCCAGATCAGTCAGGCGCAGGTGGCCCCCGTGTCGGCAGTGGACACCCTGATCACCGACAGACACGGCAGCGAACCTCCCGCCGATCTCCTGAAATGCATTGCCGACTTCCAACTGGTCTAGACCAATGCCGTCCAATGCCCCTCGACACCTATCCTCAACTGGAGGTTTTTCATGAAGAAAGTCATGCTGTCCCTGTCCGCCCTGCTGCTCGTCGGTTCCGCTGCTGCCCAGGATCTGTCCGGCACGGTCACGATCTGGTCCTGGGACGCCGCCGCCAAGGCGCTGGAAAGCACCATTCCCAGTTTCAACAAGAAATACCCCAACGTGAAAGTCAAGGTTGAAGATCTGGGCAACCAGAACGTGTATGACCGGGGGCTGGCCGGATGCGCCGCCGGCGGCCAGGACATGCCCGACATCTATTCCATCGAGAACAACGAAGCCGAGGTGTTCTGGGCACGCTTCCCCGACTGCTTCGTGGACCTGAACACCAAGGGCGCGGACAAGCTGGTCAAGAACTTCCCGGCCTTCAAATGGACCGAGCTGATGGCGGGCAACAAACGCTACGCCATGCCCTGGGATTCGGGTCCCGTGGTGATGTTCTACCGCCGGGATCTGTACCAGCAGGCCGGCGTCAACCCGGCCAGCATCAAGACCTGGGAAGACTTCATCGCGGCAGGCAAGAAGGTCAATGCCAAGTTCAATAACAACGTGAAGATGGCCACCGTCGCCAACGGCCAGGACGACGAGTGGTTCCGCATGCTTGCCAATCAGAACGGCTGCTTCTACTTTGACAACGCTGCCAAGGCAGTCACGGTCAACCAGCCGGGCTGCGTGAGCGCCCTGAATACCATCAAGAAGCTGTACGACGCGCAGGTCGTCGCCACCGGCGACTGGGGCGGCCAGATCACCAACGTCAAGGCGGGCAAGACCGCCAGCGCCATGTTCGGCGCGTGGTACGAGGGCACCATCCGCACCAACGCCCCGGACCAGAAGGGCAAGTGGGGCGTGTACCTGATGCCCGCCTCCAAGGCTGGAGGGGTGCGCGCCAGCAACCTGGGCGGCAGCGCCCTGGCGATTCCCAGCTCCAGCAAGAACCAGGCGGCGGCCTACGCCTTCCTCGAAAATGCCCTGGCAACCGCTGGCGGACAGGTCACCATGCTCAAGTCCCAGGGCCTGGTGCCCAGCCTGCTCAGTGCCACCAAGGACCCCTACGTGAAAACCGCGCAGCCGTACTGGGGCAACCAGGCGATATGGCAGACCATTCTGGGCACCCTGGGCGACGTTCCCCAGGCGCGCGGCACCCAGTACTTCCAGGACGCCCGTCAGGTCATGATCGTGGTGCAGGCCGACTACATCAAGGGCCGCTACAAGACGGCCAAGGAAGCCCTGGACGACGCCGCCAAGAAGATCAGCAGCGCCACGGGCCTGCCCGTCGCCAAATAAGGCCAGGCTTGCGGCCAGCGCCTGCCCCCCCGTCTTCCGTCACGGCGTCTGTCTGACGCGCCGGGCCTGAACGGGGCGTGAGGGCCAAGGGCGAGGGAATGGCGACCACACGGACGCCCGTTTCCCTCGCCCACCTCTGTTTTCGCCTGTTGCCACCGCGCCCACTTGGCCGCTCTGGCCTTCTCCGCTTCCGCTCCGTGTTCTGCCGAGGTAGCCATGACCACTTCACAACCGCTGTCCCCTCCAGCCCGGCGTGCAGGACGCTGGGCGCGCATCCCCAAGGCGCCGTACCTGTTCATCCTGCCGTACCTGCTGATCTTTGCCACCTTCTGGGCGTGGCCCATCATCAGCTCGTTTCTGATGAGCTTCAAGGATTCCCGGCTGGGGGCAGACGCACCCTACGCCCTGTCCAACTGGTCCCGGCTGATTCAGGACGAATTCTTCCGCACGGCGCTGCGCAATACCCTGGTGATTCTGGTGGTCCAGGTGCCGCTGATGCTGTCGCTGGCGACGGTGCTGGCTGTGGCCCTGAACAGCAAACTCCTGAAGGCCGCCGGATGGTTCCGCTTCGCCTTCTTCGCGCCGCTGGTGGTGGGAACCGTGGCGTACTCGGCGGTGTTCCGGCTGCTGTTCAACACCGATTTCGGCGTGGTCAACCGCGCCCTGACCGGAATCGGCCTGCCCGCCGTGGACTGGCTCAACCAGGCCGGGCCGGCCATGTCGGTGATCATCATGGCGATGCTGTGGCGCTGGACCGGCTACAACGCCATCATCCTGCTGGCCGGCTTGCAAGGCATCAGCGAGGACGTGTACGAGGCCGCCAGCATCGACGGGGCCACGCCCGCGCAGCAGTTCTGGAAAATCACGCTGCCGCTGCTGCGGCCCACGCTGCTGTTCTGCATGGTCCTGAGCGTGATCGGCACGCTGCAACTGTTCACCGAACCGGCCCTGATCACCAACAGCGGCCCCGGCAACGCCACCATGACGCTGGGGACGTACCTGTACCAGCAGGGCTTCCGCTCGTTCAACTTCGGCTACGCCAGCGCCATCGCCTACACGGTGGCCGCCATCGCCGCCGTCTTCAGCGTGATTCAGCTGCGGCTGTTCGGACGGGAAAGATGACGGCCCGGCCGCAGGTGGCCGCCCCGGTCTCGCCGGGCGTCACGGCCCGCAAACGCACCGGGGCCTTCTGGCTACATCTGGCCCTGCTGCCGCTGGCGCTGATCTTTCTGGCCCCGCTGTGGATCATGGCGGTGTTCAGCACGCACCCGGATTCCGCCATCTTCAGCCCCAGTCCGCCGCTGTGGTTCGGCGGGAACTTCATGGAGAATTTCCGGGGCCTGCAGGCCGACACCAACTACCTGCGCACCCTGTTCAACAGCACCATGATCGCCTCGCTGTACACGGTGTTCAGCATGGTTCTGACCAGCATGGGCGGCTACGCCTTCGCCAAGTTCGAGTTTCCCGGCAAGAACTGGTTGTTCGGGCTGATTCTGGCCACGCTGACCATCCCTACCTTCGTGACCATCATCCCGCAGTTCATTCTGGTGGCGCGGGACCTGAAGATCTCGAACACGTACTGGGCGGTGATCCTGCCCACGCTGGCGAATACCATCGGCATCTTCTACATGCGTCAGGCGTTCCAGACCGTGCCCAGCGATCTGCTGCATGCCGCGCGCATTGACGGCGCCTCCGAGGGCCGCATCTTCTGGCAGATCGCGCTGCCCATCGTGCGCCCCGCGCTGGCGGCCCTGGCCATTCTGCTGTTCCTGGCCTCCTGGAACGACTACCTGTGGCCGCTGATCGTGCTGACGCAAAAGGACAGCTACACCATGCCGGTGGCGCTGGGCACCCTGGTCGGCCTGACCCGCGTGTCGTGGGGCGGAATCATGGTGGGAACGGCGATTGCCACCATTCCCTTTCTGGCGCTGTTCCTGTCGCTGCAACGGCACTTCGTGGCAGGCATTGCGGGCGGGGCGGTCAAGGATTGATGACACAGGCCGGGCTCCGGCGTTTTTCCCCTCCTCCTCAGGAATGGCGGGAGCGGAAAACTCAACGCCAGCCCAGTCCTATCTGACAGAACGACAACCGATAGCTGGACAGAGCGGTTTAGCCTTTCTGAGTCAGCCCTTTGTTCCTTCAGCCCTTTCGACCTCCACTCCCCAGGACGCGCCATGACCCAATCCAAATCCACCCCCGTTCCACACCTCCAGCTCGGTTCCTGCGATTACCCGGAGCATGTTCCACAAGACCGCTGGGTGCCCTACGCGCAGCAGCAAAAAGAACTGGGCCTGAGTTATGTCCGCATTGCCGAGTTTGCCTGGAGCCGCATGGAGCCGCGCCCCGGCGAGTACGACTGGGCGTGGCTGGACACGGCCCTCGACACCTATCACGCCGCCGGAATGCGCGTGGTGCTGTGCACGCCCACGCCCACGCCGCCCGCATGGCTGATTCGCGCCCATCCCGAAATCCTGCCCATGGACGCCCAGGGCCGGGTGCGCGAGTTCGGGGCGCGGCGGCAGTACGATTTCGCCTCGCCGGTCTACCGTGAGCATTCGCGACGCATCACGCGGGCGATGGCCGAGCGTTACGGCACGCACCCGGCGGTGGCCGGCTGGCAGACCGACAACGAATTCGGCTGCCACAACACGGCGCGCAGTTACGGCGGGGCCAGTGCCGAGGCGTTTCCGGGCTGGCTGGAGCGCAAGTACGGCACGTTGGACGCCCTGAATACCGCCTGGGGCAATGTCTTCTGGAGCATGGAGTACACCGACTGGGCACAGATCAAACCGCCCAATCTGACGGTGGCCGAGCCGAACCCGTCGCACGTGCTGGACTTTTACCGCTTCGCCTCGGCCATGATCGCCGAATTTCAGGCCGAGCAGGTGGCGATCCTGCGGGAGCTTTCGCCGGGGCGTTTTGTCACGCACAACTTCATGATCTTCGAAACCGGTTTTGACCACTACGAGGTGGCGAAGGGTCTGGACTTCGTGACCTGGGACAACTACCCGCTGGGCATGCTGGAGTTCTTCGCCCCACCCGGCAGCGGCGAGGACGTCAAAACCCACTTTGCGCGCACCGGACAGCCGGATCTGATCGCCTTCAACCACGATCTGTACCGGGGTCTGCTGGGCGGAAAGAATGCGCTGGGCCGCAACGGCGCGGGCACACCGAACGGCCCGTGGGTGATGGAGCAGCAGTGTGGGCAGGTCAACTGGGCGCCCTTCAACCCGCTGCCCGCCGATGGGGCGGTGCAACTGTGGACGGCGCAGGCCTGGGCGCACGGCGCGGATGTCGTCAGCTACTTCCGCTGGCGGGCCGCCACGATGGCGCAGGAGGTCATGCACAGCGGCCTGCTGAGGCACGACGAGACGCCGGATCGAGGTTTCACAGAAGTGGCCGAACTGGACACCACACAGTTCCCGGTGGGCGAGGTTTCCGCAAAAGTTGCCGTGCTGCACGACTACGACAGCCTGTGGCTCTACGACGAGCAGAAGCACAGCGCCAACCTGAGCTACTGGACGCAGACCTTGACCTATTACATGGCGCTGCGTGGGCTGGGCGTGGATGTCGATGTGATCCACGCCGATGCGGATTTGAGTGGGTACGCCGTCGTCGTCGCACCCGCCATCACGCTGGTGTCGAAGGAGCGGGCGGCGCACTGGACGGCAGCGGTGCAGGCTGGGGCGAAACTGGTCTGCGGCCCGCGCACCGCCTTCCGCACGCCGGGCGGGGAAACCTGGGCAGACGGTCAATTTGGCCCGCTGTCGGCCCTGGTGGGCGCGAAGCTGCTGCAATACGACTCCCTGCGGCCCACCCTCTCCCAGAAAATCGACGGTGATGGCGGACAATTCGAGGCCCACGCCTGGGCCGAGAGCTACCGCACGCAGGATGCCGAAACGCTGTACACCTACGCCGGTGGCCCGCTGGACGGCCAGAGCGCGGTGATTCGCAACGGCGGCGTGACCGTGATCGGCGCGCACAGCGAGAAGCTCGTCGGCTCGGTGCTGACCGGGGTGCTGGCGGACGCGGACGTCTCCATGACCCCCCTGCCAGACGGCGTGCGCCTCAGCCGCCGGGCAGGCCGGACACTGCTCCAGAACTGGAATCCGGACGCGGTGACGTGGAACGGGCGGAGGCTGGAGCCGGTCAGCTTTACTGTGTTGGAGAATGGGAATGGCTGAATGGAAGCTCAACATTGACCCCGCCACGGTGCGCGTGCTGATCAGCGGCTACCAGTCCTGGAGCGAGGCCGAGCTGCGCCCGCTGACCGACAGGCAGGCCGTCCCGCTGATGCAATGGCGGCACGAGCAGGGCCACGATCCGGCCTTCCTGCCCAGCGGCGAGGCGGGCGTGTGGCGCAGCCATAGCGTGCTGGCGCTGGTGCGCCCGGACGGCGGGGGATGGGTGGGCGCGGCGAGGGACGCCACCCACAGTTTCATCCACTGGGAAGCGCGGGCCGAGGGCCAGACGGTGCGCGTGTCCGGCACGGTGGAGGGGCCAGCCGTGGAGCTGACCTGGGACGAGACAGGCGACGTGATCGGCACGCTGGAACGCCGCGCCGCCGAACTGGGGCAGAATATGCACGCCCGCACCCCTGCGCCGCAGCGGGTCTGGTGTAGCTGGTACAGCTATTACCGCGACGTAACACTGGACGCCATGCTGGAGAACGCCCGGCTGGCCCGCGAACACGGCCTGCCCTTCGACGTCTTTCAGCTGGATGACGGTTTCCAGGCGGATCTGGGCGACTGGTTCACGGCCTCGGACCATTTTGGCGGCCACGCGCGTGATCTTCCGGCAGAGCTGAACGAACTGGGCTTCACGGCGGGGCTGTGGCTGGCTCCCTTTCTGGCCTCGCCCACCTCGCAGTTGTTCCGCGATCACCCGGACTGGATGCTGCGCGGCAAGGACGATTTGCCGCTGGCGGTGGGCCACAACTGGGGCGGGGCGTATCACGCGCTGGACACCACCCACCCGGAAGTCCTGGCCTGGCTGCGCGAGCTGGCGGCCACCGCGCGCGGCTGGGGCTACCCGTACCTGAAGCTGGATTTCCTGTACGGCGCGGCGCTGCCGGGGGTGCGGCATGACCCGTCGGTGGGCCGTGCCCAGGCGTACCGCAACGGGCTGCAGGCGTTGCGCGACGGTGCGGGCGAGGACGCCTTCCTGCTGGGCTGCGGCGCACCGCTTGCCAGCAGCGTCGGGATCGTGGACGCCATGCGCACCGGGCCGGACGTGGCCCCGCTGTGGGACGAGGACTCGCGCCGTATCTGGCTGGGCGACGCCACCGGCCCCAGCGCCCGCAACGCGCTGCACACCGCGCTGTCGCGCTGGTATCAGCATTCCTGGTATCAGCCAGACCCGGACGTGGCGATCTGCCGCCGAGAGCTGAGCCTGCTGACGGCCACCGAGCGCCACACGGTGGCGGCCATGCTGGACGTGGTGGGCGGCCTGCGCGCCAGCAGCGATCCGATTGCCATGTTGGATGAGGAAGGGCTGGCCCTGCTGCGGCGGTGCCTGGAGATCAGCGCGCCAGACCGCCCCACCACCCTCACCGAGAGTTTCGGAGGAGCCGTGACCCACTTCAGCCGCGCGAGGTTCAATCTCACCGATTCGCGCGTGGGAGATGTGCCGCCGCACGGGGCACAATGGCCGTTATGACCTCCGTCGCGCACCCCATCCACCAGCAGGAGTTCGTCAAGCCGGATGGCCGCCCACTGACGCTGTACGGCTTGCAACCCATCGTGGTCACATCCGAGATTCCCAGCCCCAGCCCGGAGGCGGTGGACGCTCGCCCGGTGATGCGCTGGCACCCCCTGCGCGGCGAATGGGTCATGTACGCCGCCCACCGCCTGGGCCGCACCTTTCTGCCCCCGCCCGAATACAACCCGCTCGCGCCCACCGCTGATCCGGAACATCCCACCGAGCTGCCACGCGGCACCTACGATCTGGCGGTGTTCGCCAACCGGTTTCCCAGCCTGACGCTGGACGCCCCTGAACCTCCGCCCGGCCCGGCCCACACCCGTGCAGGCGTGGGCGCGTGTGAAGTCGTCGTCTTCAGCCAGAACGCGGCGGGACGGCTGGCTGACCTGAGCGACGCCCAGATGAGCCTTTTGCTCTCCGTGTGGGCGGATCGAACGTCCCGGTTCGCGGCAGGCGGGATCATTCAAAGTGTGCTGGCCTTCGAGAACCGGGGCGTGGAGGTGGGCGTGACCCTGCACCACCCGCACGGCCAGATCTACGCCTATGACCACCTCCCGCCCGTAGCGATGCGGATGCTGGACATGGCGCGCAAGCATCACTCGGAAACGGGCAATCCCTGGCTCGCCGACTTCGTGGCCGCCGAGCGGGAGGCGGGCGAGCGGATCGTGCACGACGAGGGGGCGGCGCTGAGCGTGGTGCCGCCCTTTGCCCGCTACACCTACGAGACGTGGATTCTCCCGGCCCGGCCTGTGTCGCTGCTGTCCGAGCTGACTGACGACGAGCGCGACGCCTTCGCCCGCACATTGAAAGATGCGCTGCTGCGCCTGGACGCGCTGTTCGGCGTGCGGATGCCGTACCTCATGACCGTGCATCAGGCGCCGCTGGACGCGCCGCACCCGGAGTTCCCGCTGCACATCGAGCTGTACCCGTACCTGCGGGCGGCGGGCCGCATGAAATACCTGGCGGGCACCGAGCAGGGCGCGGGGGAGTTCGCCAACGACAAGTTCCCCGAAGTGGCGGCGGCGGAACTGCGGAAGGTGACTCTTGAAGACGTTTGAAGATGTCTTTGGAGGCGCGCCGGAGGTCACGGCCTCCGCACCGGGCCGGGTGAACCTGCTGGGCGAACATACCGACTACCAGGGCGGCTTCGTGCTGCCCACCGCCATTCCACAGCAGGCGACGGTGGGCCTTGGCCGGAATGGAACGGGTCAGCATGTGCTGTACAGCGCCAACCTCGAAAAAACGTTGCGCGTCGCGGTGGGGGAGGTGGGCGAGGACTTCGCGCCGTACCTGACCGGTTGCCTGAACCTGAGCGGCGTGACCGAAGGGCTGAATGTCCACGTCTCCAGCACGGTGCCCAGCGGCGGCCTGAGCAGCAGCGCGGCGCTGGAAGTGGCGACATTACGTGCCTTGCGGGAGGTGTACGGGCTGGAACTGGACGACGTGGCGCTGGCGTTGAGGGGCGTGCAGGTGGAACATGAGTTCGTGGGCGTCCAGTGCGGCGTGATGGATCAGCTGGCCTCCAGCCTGGCCGACACCCGCACCATGCTGCTGATCGACACCCGCGGCCTGGAACGCCGTGTGGTGCCTTTTCCAACCGGGGCCGAAATCCTGGTCATGGACTCGGGCGTGCCGCGCCGATTGGCCGAGAGCGGCTACAACGAACGCCGCGCCCAGGTGGAGGAGGCCGCGCGGTTGCTGGGCGTCAAGCAGCTGCGCGACGTGACCGACATCGCCACTGTGGAAGCGCTGCCCTCACCGCTGAGGGAACGTGCCCGCCATGTGGTCTCCGAGAATGCCAGGGTACTTGAGGGTCTGGAAGCGGACGCTGCCCAGTTCGGTCAGTTGATGAATGCCACGCATGCCAGCCTGCGCGACGACTACGCCGTATCGCATCCGCTGGTGGACGAGCTGGTGGCGCTGCTGCAGGCCCACTCGGACGTGTTCGGGGCGCGGATCACCGGAGCGGGTTTTGGCGGCGCGGTGGTGGCCCTGGTGCGGGAAGGCACGGCGGCGGCGGTGGGCGAGGCGGTGCTGGCCGATTACGGCACGCTGGGGAAAGTGGTGGTGCCGTAGCGCGTTTGCAGCATGGCACTCGATCGAAAAGAGCCAGCCACCCGGAGACTGTCTCCGGGTGGCTGGCCTCTGGCTTCAACAGTCTCTACGCCTGCCCGCGCATCCCCCGCTCCGCCACCTCAATTTCCAGCGGCGTGTGCCCGCTGTCCTTGACGGCGTGGGCGCTCATGCCCCACTGGTGGCCGCTGCTCTGGGCGCCGTCCAGGATCACGCGGGCCAGTTCACCCAGCGTCGCGCCGCCGGCCCGCACGTCCATGCGGAATTCCTGTCGCAGCTCATCCAGGCTCACGTCGTCCAGCATCAGCTCAGTGCCGTAGCGCAGCGTGGTGGGCGGCACGATCAACAGATCCGCCTCGCCGGTCTTGATGGCGTGCCGGAAGCAGCGCCCGGTCAGCAGGCCCGCCACCGTGGTCACCGGGCCAAAGGTCTTGTTGGTCACGGCCCGGACTTCCAGCGTCAGGCCCTCGATGGCCCGCAGCGGCTCCACGGCCCGGTCTAACGACTCCGCGAACAGCGTCCCCGTGCCCAGAATCACCCGGCGCGGTTCCGGCAGAGCGGCGGGCAGTTCCGGCAGCGCTTCGGTCAGGAAGTCGCGGATCATGCCCACGCCGTTTTCCAGCATGGGGAAGCCCTCGTATTCCTCCTCGCTGGGCAGCGGCTCCCCGGCCAGCAGGTACAGCTCATCGCTGGGAAACACGAACCGGGTGCCGCGCTCGGTCAGAAATTTCTTGCGCCACACGTTCAGGCGGCGCAGGCTGTCGCGGGCCTCCTCCCTGTTGAACGTCCGCACGTCCGGCAGGTTGGTGCGGTGCGAGGTCAGGCCGATGGGCACCACCGCCGCGCTGATCACGTTGGGACGGCTGCTCAGGTACTCCACGGTGTCGTCGAGATTCTCACCGTCATTGCGCTCGGGCACCAGCACGATCTGGGTGTACAGGTCAATGCTTTCCAGCCGCTCGATCATGTTGCGGATCTGCACGGCCTTCTCGTCTTTGACCTTGAGCTTCCACCATTTCATCATGTTCTGGCGCAGATCCTGATTGGCGGTGTGCACCGAGATGTACAGCGGCGAGAGGTTCTCGTCCAGAATCCGGTTGATGTCGCCTTCAGACAGGTTGGTCAGCGTGACGAAGGAGCCGTACAGGAACGACAGGCGGTAGTCGTCGTCCATGATGTACAGGCTCTTGCGAAAGCCGCGCGGCATCTGATGGACGTAGCAGAAATCGCACTTGTTGGCGCACAGGTGAATGCCGTCGAACAGCACTTCCTCAAATTCCAGGCCCGGATCCTCCCACTCCACGTCGAAGGTGAAGGTATCGTCCAGGCTGGGCGGCGCGGTCATCTGCAGGCGGTGGTGATCCTGGGCGGTGCCGGGCACGCCGGTCATGGCGCGCGGGGCCTCTTTCGGGCGGGCGATTTCCAGCGTGGCCTGCCCCTGCGACAGCAGGTGACGGTAGGCCAGCACGTCGGTCACGGCCTGCCCGTTGACGCGCAGCAGCACGTCGCCGGGGCGCACGCCCGCCTTTGCGGCGGCGCTGCCGGCCTCGACGGATTTGATCGGTGCGGGAAAGACATCGGACGTGGGTTGCTTGGCGGCGGTCACTGCTGTGGTCAAAGAAAATCACCCCTCTGGCCAGGAAAAACGCTGGCCTGCTGCTGAGGGACACCGGTTTCGACACGACAAAGGGCGGCCCCACTCGAACGAAACAGGCTAACAGAGCCGGGACGCGGGGGATGTGAGGCGGGTTGCGTTGATAGGTACGCGGTAAGCAGGACGCGGGGCGTGGGAAAAGAGGAGGGGACTACGTACCGCGCATTGCCTCCTCTCTTCAAACCGGCAACGTCAGCGCCTGCCGCTGCGCCGGGCGGTACAGCCCCAGGTAGATGGCCAGCACGCTGCCGCCATACATCACCAGCGTCCACGCGAACAGCACCTGAAAGGCCAGCGTGAACGGCAACTGGCCGCGCACCACCCCCGCCAGCACGCTGCTGAGCGCCCAGCCGGAGTCCCAGGCGATCACGTTCAGGGCCGAGTACATCGGACGGTCATTTTCCTCCAATGAGGACATGGCGTAGGCCCCGTACACCGGCCCAGCGGCGTTCATCAGCGCCCCGCGCGTGAACAGCGCCAGCGTAACCATCCACAGCTGCGGCGCGAAGCCCAGCAACGCTAGGAAAGGCAGGCTGCTGGCCTGCACCAGCAACACCACCTGCAACTGCCCCAGGCGGCGTACCAGCAGCGGCTGCAGCAGCGCGGTGGCCGCCGTCGCCAGGCTGGCCCATGCGAACAGCTGCCCCAGGCTGGCGTAGTTGATCTGGAACTTGCCCTCGATAAACACGTTCAGAAACGGGATGGTGGCCCCGGCCCCCAGGCCGACGAGCAGGTTAGGAAAGATCAGCCGGAACATGGCCCGCTTGTCGCGCACGGCGAAGCTGCGCCCGGTCTGCGAGGTCTTGCCGCTGGGCTTGAGCTTCAAGGCGGGCAGCAGGCCCAGCAGTTGCAGCGCGGTGGCGACGAGCAGCGCGGTTCTGAGCGCTCCCAGCCCCCCCGGCTCGGTGGCGGTGACCAGCGCGTAGGCCTCGGGCACGCGCCCGCCGATCATGTTGCCCACGAAGCCCGCGCCGGTCATCAGGGCGCTCTGCACGCTGAACAGGGTCACGCGACTTTTCTCGTCGCTGTTGTTCGCCATGAAGGGCGAGCCGGCCACGGTCAGCAACGCGGCGCCCGCGCCCTGCACCAGCGCGCCCGTGACCACGCCCAGCGGCCCCCCCGCCAGCGCCAGAATCAGTGTGCCCAGCAGGCTGAGGGCCACGCCGATCTTGATGGTGTGCGCGTTGCTGATGCGCCGGGCCAGCGCCACGGCCGGCAGGCTCAGAAAGACCAGCGTCAGCGCGGGCAGCGCGTTCATGATGCCCTGCCACTCCGGCCCCAGCCCCAGCGCACGCAGGTAGAAGTTCAGGAACAGCGCCAGGAACGCCTGCGCCAGCCCGAAGGAGAACGAGGTGCTCAGGTACAGCCACACCTGCGGGGAGAAGCGCCAGGTCACTGGGGGGCCTGTGGGGTGGGTGTGCGCGGGAGGCGGTGGGCAGTGCGGGGTAAAGAGCAGTTCCCGCGTCCCGCGTCCTGCGTCCCGCTGCCCCTCAAGCCTCCACCCCAATCTTCGGGCAGAACGCCGCCATCTCGCACGCCGCGCACTGCGGGTTGCGTGCCATGCACACGCGGCGCCCGTGCAGGATCAGCGCGTGGTGCAGGAAAACCCAGCGCTCACGCGGAAACAACCCCTGCAGGTCTTGCTCCACCTTGTCCGGGTTGGTCTGCACGCTCAGGCCCAGGCGACGCGCCAGCCGGCCCACGTGGGTGTCCACTGCGATGGCCGGAAAGCCATATGCATTGCTCAGAACGACGTTGGCGGTCTTGCGGCCCGCGCCGGGCAGGGCCACGACGGCATCGAAGTCGTTAGGCACCTCGCCCCCGTGCCGCTCCACCAGCAGCCGGGCCAGCGCCGCCAGGTTGCGCGCCTTGCCCCGGTACAGCCCGATACGCCGAATCAACGGCTCGATGTCCTGCGCTTCAGCCTGACTCATGGCGTGGGCGTCCGGGTACCGCTCGAACAGGGCGGGCGTGGCGGCGTTCACGCTGACGTCGGTGGCCTGGGCGCTCAGGACAGTGGCGACCAGCAGCTCGAAGGGCGTGTTGAAGACAAGCTCGGTGCGGGCGTCGGGGTACAGCTGCTCCAGCGAGGTCAGCACCTGCGGGGCACGTGCCCTGGCCCCCCTGGGCAGCCGCGCCGCGCCGCGCCCAGCGGGTTTTTTTGGGGCAGAGGAAGTCACCGCAGCAGGCTAGCGCGTCCCGGCCCCGGCTGTCCGCCTGCAACTTCTCGCAAAACAGGCACGTACTGAGGGGCATGAGAGTCCTCTCGCTGATCTTCGGCATCCTCGCTGCGCTGGGCCTGCTGCTGGGCTTTCTGCCCTTCTTCGGCTGGCTGAACTGGATCTTCGTACTGCCGCCCGCCGTGCTGGGCCTGATCTTCGGGGCGCTGGGGCGAGACCGGGGGGCGGTCACCCTAAGCGCGGTGGTGGCCGTGCTGGGCGCGCTGCGGCTGATGCTGGGGGGCGGGGTGATCTAAGGAAAAGTCCAGTCATGCTGGACACCGCCGGCAGTTCCGCCGCCCCGCACGGATTCTGGCGGCCTTGCATACTCAAAGGTGGGGTTTCCTCACTTTTCGCGCCTAAACTGACGCTGAATGCAGAGTGTGCCTCCCCGTCCCGCAAATGCGGATCAAATTGATCTCCGACAGGTGTTCGGAACCCTCAGACGGTACGCGCCGCTGCTGATCCTGACTCCGCTGGTGGTGGCGGGCGCGACGTACCTGCTGTCCAGTCGACAGGCTCCGGTGTACGAGTCCAGCGCCAGCATCATCGCGGTGGACAGCAACGCCCAGAACTCGCTGATCAACAACACCCTGGTCACGGCCCCGCCGCTGCCGCAGGGCGCAGTGGAGCAGGTGCTGCACAGTCGCAGTCTGGTGGCCACCATCGTCGACAAACTGGAAAAGAGCGACCTGCCCCCCGAGATCATCCGCAAGATGAGCGACGACCTGAGCCGGGAACTGTCGGCAAACTCCTTCAACCGGCTGAAGGTCCGCGCCCGCCTGGACACCCAGCAGCGCGGCGTGTACGAAATCCAGGCACAGGGCGAGACCCCCGAGGCGGCCCGCCAGCTGGCTGAGGACGGCGTCGCCGCGCTGCTGGACTGGGACAACGCCCGTGCCAAGCAGAGCGTGACGCGCTCGCGCCAGAGCTTGCAGGGACAGCTTCAGAACCTGACGGCGCGCATTGAGGCAATTAATGACCCGCTGGAACGCCAGAGCCTGGTGGCTGCGCGCGGCCAGGTGCTGCAGAACCTGTCGCAGATGGCCGTGCTGGAAACGGCAGCCACTGGAACGCTGCTCCCGGTGGCCGAGGCGGTGGCCCCCACCCGCCCCGTGTCGCCGCGCCCGCTGCGGAATGCGGCGCTGGCCGGGCTACTCGCGCTGTTCCTGGCCACCGGACTGGTGTTGCTGAGTGACAGCCTGCGTCGCCGGGTCAACGGCACCGAGGACCTGCTGCCGCTGGGGCTGCCGGTACTGGCCCAACTGCCGCTGGTGCGCCGCCGCAACCTGGCGCAGGGCTTTCTGCCCGCCAGCCACAGCGGCCCGCTGTATGAGAGCATCGGCTTCCTGCGGATCAACGTGCAGTCCATGCTGGGGGACCGCGAGCACCGCCGGCTGGTGATCTCCAGCTCGTATCCCGGCGAGGGCAAAAGTTCGATGACGGCGGCCCTGGCCGAGAGCCTGGGGGCCGCCGGACAGAGGGTGCTGGTCATCGACGCCGACCTGCGCCGCCCCACCCAGCTCAAGGTCTGGGGGCCGGACCGTATCGGCACCCACGCGCTGCCCGGCACCGACGCCTCGCTGCCACCGGCCAACACCGTGACCGAGATGTTCCTGCGGCCCGACGCGGCCCACGCCACCCGCGTGGGCACCAACGTGGACCTGCTGCCCGCCGGCACCCCCCACCGCGGAGACGGCGCGGGCAGCATCTTGAACCAGCCGGCCTTCCGCACCTACCTGGACCGCTGGGCACAGGGCTACGACTACGTGCTGATCGACACGCCCCCTATGCTGGGCCTGCCCGATACGCTGGCCGTGGCGCCCTACACCGACGGCGTAATTCTGGTGGTGGAAGGCGGCAAGACCCGCCTGAACGACGTGGAACGCAGCCTGCAAAACGCGCGGGTGGCCAACGTGAGCGTGCTGGGCATCGTGCTGAACAAGCTCGCACGGACGGGAGACTCGTATTACGCCTACGCCTATGGCACGGCGGACGCCAAAGAGGGCACGGCCCCGGTGCTGCCGACAGGCCGGGGCTGAGCGGCCACGCAGCAAAGGGCAACACGTTCCTCCTGCCTCGCCACTGTCAGCTGTGAGCTGCGTCCTTCTGTGTCGGTCCCTTCATGAGCGCGACTGATCGCACGGCCCGCTCCACAGTCCCTGTCGCCCCGGCCCCGCTGTGGATTCGCGTGTGGCTGGCGCTGCTGGCCCCGCTGTATTTCTTGGCACCAGCGGCGGTATTCGCGCTGCCCGGGCTGCGCCGACTGCCCCGCGCCGCATGGTGGGTGCTGGGCTTCTATGCCCTGAGCCAGCAACTGCCCGCCCTGCTGACCCCGGAGCCACTGATCAACTCCGGGCTGGCGTTGGCCCGCACGCTGCTGATGTTCGGCTTCATGGGGCTGGGCGCGTCCCTGCACAGCACCCGGCAACTGGCGCCGCTGGGCATCGGCCTGGCAGCGGTGTACGTCACGGCGCTGGGCCTGACGGGCCTTGACGGCCTCAACCCCCTGAGCCAGCGCCTGGGCCATCCCTACATGACGCCCATCACGCTGGGGCTGGCCGGTGCGGCGGGCATCTGGGTAAGCCTGTTCGCCGGAGGACGCCTGTGGTGGCGTGTGCCGCTGGGCACGGCGGCGCTGGGCATGCTGCTGCTGTCGGGCAGCCGGGGGCCGCTGGCCGCCGCTTTGATCGGCACGGCGCTGGGTTTTGCGGTGCGCCAGAGCCGCCGGATGGCGCTGGGCATCCTGGCCGGGGCGGCGCTGCTGGCCGGAGGCTTTTATCTGGGACAGCGGCTGGACCTGCCTGCCGTCAGCCGCCTGAGCAACGCCGACACCTCCGGGCGCGATCTGGTCTGGAACAACGTGCTGTCGGTGATCCGCAGCGAACCGGTCAGTGGGGTGGGCAGCTACCGTCTGGGGGTCCGGCTGTCCCCGCCCGGCGAGGGCTGCACGCTGTGGCCGGCCCCCGACGGCAGCGTCACGCCATGTCCCACCTGGATCGACCGCCTGGGACAGCCGTGGCTGATCGCCCACAACGTCACGCTGCAGGAACTGGCCGAGGCCGGGCCGCTGGGCCTGCTGGGGCTGTTCGTGCTGCTGGGGGTGGCGGCCGCGGCGGCGTGGCGGCAGCGCGATCCGCTGGGCCTCGCCGTCCTCTCGGGGCTGCTGGTGGCCACCGCCAACGACAACACCCTGATCGTGCCTGGCCCGTTTGTAGGTGAGCTGTTCTGGGTCACGGCAGGCTGTGTCTTGGCGCGTATGCCACAGCGCTCCCCCGCCGTGGGCTGGGCCGGGGGCGTGGCGGCGGCAGGATTGCTGGCGGCCCTCTCATTTCCACTGCTGGTGGGGGCGCTGCGCCCTGCCCCACCGATCCAGGCCTCGCTGGACGCGCTGATCGCCCCGCGGCAGGTTCAGGACACCCAGAACTATCAGGCCTTCGTCCGGCTGAACCTGCCGCCCGGCGCCTACCGGGTGTCCCTGCGGGCCTGTCAGGAGAGCTGTTCCACCATTCTAACGCTGCCGGTCACCGCGCCGGCCAGCGGTCCCACACCGCTGCTCAAGCTTGGCGGCAACCTGTATGACACGGCCGAGCAACGCGTGGAATTGCTGCTCTATCCGGGCAAGGGCTCGGTGCGGCCCCAACCGCTGGCCCAGACGTCCTGGACCGTGACGCGGGTACGCAAAGAGGCGACCCCGTAAAGCTGGCTGACGGCCCGAGGCCCTGCCGGTGGTGCGGCTCTAGCACAACTGCAGTTCCCACACCTCTCGAACCGGGCGCCCGGGGTGTCAAAAGCCCCGATCGGCCTGAGGTCACGGTCCAACCACGACACTCCAAGTACGCCCCGATTTTCCCGATACGCCCGATCAGCCTGCTGGCCGTCAGACCTGCACAAAGAGCGGACCGCGCGCGTGCCGTCCGCCGCTTCAGTCGTATGGTCCGGCCAGCGCGCCAGAACTGGCATGCAGCAGGGCCAGGGTGTCGGCCACCTCCAGAGGCCGCGAAAACAGGTAGCCCTGGCCCCACCGGCAGCCCAGCCGAATCAGGTGATCGCGCTGCACCCGCGTCTCGATGCCCTCGGCGATCACGTCCACGTCCAGGGTGCGGGCCAGCAACAGCACCGTTTCCACCAGCTTGGCGCTGACGGCGTCCTCGCCCAGCCGGGCAATAAACGCCCGGTCCACCTTCAGGCCGTCCACCGGAAAGCGGTGCAGAAACGCCAGGCTGGAATGCCCGGTGCCGAAATCATCGATATGAATCCGGACCCCCAGCGCCCGCAACTCGGTCAGGGTGCGGGCGGCCTCGTCAAGATCCACGATCAGGGCACTCTCGGTGATTTCCAGGTGCAGGCGTCCGGCGGGGAAGCCGGTACGGACCAGAATCCGCTGCACCGTCCGCGCAAAGCCGGGGCGCAGGAATTGCCGGGTGGACACGTTCACCTGCAGCGCCGGGGGCGCGGCGCCCTCCGCACCTTCTGGCCCGCAGCTGGACGCCATCTGGAAGGTGCGGCAGGCCTCTTCCAGCACGAAGGCGCCCAGTTCGGTGATGATTTCGAGTTCCTCGGCCAGCGGCACGAATTCACACGGCGGCACCGCCCCCAGTTGCGGGTGCTGCCAGCGCAGCAACGCCTCGTACCCGCCGATCTCGCCGGTCTGAAGGTCCACAATTGGCTGATACACCAGGCGCAGCTGGCCGCGCCGGGCCGCCTGCGGCAGATCGCCCTCGATCTGCAGCTGACGCAGGGCGGCCACATGCATCTCGGGCCGGAAGACCATGACCGGCCGGGCCGGATCACGTTTGGCGCGGTACATGCTCAGGTCCGCGTCGCGCAGGATGTCGGCCGGCGCCCGGTGGTGCAGTTCACCCGGCGCGATGCCCATGCTGACGCTGACCTGGACCGCGCGGCCCTGCACCGTGAACGGCGCGGTCAGGCAGGCCTGCAGGCGAGCGGCGGCGGCCTCGACCTGCGACAGGTCACCCGGCGGCAACCCGCACATCAGCACGGCGAATTCGTCACCGCCCAGCCGGGCCACCAGCGCGCCCTCCATGCAGGCGTTCAGACGTCCGGCGAAAGCCTGCAGCAGTTCGTCGCCGGCGGTGTGGCCCAGGCTGTCGTTGATGACCTTGAAGCGGTCCATGTCCAGGTACAGCACCGCGTACCCCGGCTGCCCGGTCTGGCAGGCCAACGTCATCTGCTCTTCCAGGGCGCTGTACAGGCGGTCCCGGTTGAACAGCCGGGTCAGGGAGTCGTGCGTGGCGGCCCACTGCAGCCGCGCCTCAGCCTCCTGCCGCGCCGTGACGTCCCGCGACGAGGACAGGTACTGGTACGGTCTGTCCTGGCCGTCCAGCGCCTCCGGGGCCGTGTCCTGCGCCAGCTCCTCTGATTCGATGCGGCTGATGCTGACTTCCAGACACAGGTAATGGCCGGCCTGGTGGCGCAGCCGGACCAGGACAGGTCGGCCCGGCGACTGGCCAATTTCGTGCAGGCTGGGGCGGTCCTCGGGGTGCATCAGGGCCGTGGGTGAGGTGCCCAGCAGTTCGGAGGGTGCGTAGCCCAGCAGGGCCTGGACACTGGGGCTGACGTAGCTGAAGTCGCCGCCCGGACGGTGCAGACACACCAGATCGTTGGTGTATTCGGCCAGCATGCGGTACCGGGCCTCGCGCTCGCGGACCTGCGCGTGCAGCCACGCGCGTTCCAGCACCTGCTGCAGGTAGGCGCCCACCGAGGCGATGATGTGAACGTCCCACTGCTGCAGCGGCTCGGCGTCTCCCACCGTCTCCACATTCAGCGCCCCCACCACCTGCTGATCCCGCAGCAGCGGCACGCAGACTTCCGAGGTGATGCCGTCGATCGCCCGCATGGCGTCGGGCTCCTGGCTCAGGTCCTGGACCCACTGCACCTGTGCGGTGCGGCCGGCCCGGCCCATCACGCCCCGGTCCAACGGCAACTGCTCAATCACGGCGGCGTAGCCCACCTGATCTTGCAAGACCATCACGCGGTCCCTCAGCAGGTACACGCTGACGTGCGAGTACCCGAAGGTCTCCCGCAGCCCACGGGTCACGGCCTGGATGCTCTGGGCCGGGTCCAGACTGCTGCCGAACGAGGTCCGCAGGCGGTGCAGCAGGTCCAGCGCCCGGCGCTGCCGCTCGGTGTCGGCGTGCAGCCGCTCACGCTCCAGGGCCTGCCCCAGCCAGGTGCCCAGCGCCGCCAGGGGGCGCAGGTCCTGGTCGCCCAGCGCGCGCGACTCGCATTCCACGTCCAGCACCCCCACCACCCGCTCGCCGTCCAGCAGGGGCACGCAGATCTCGCTGACCACCCCGGGGTGGATGGCGACGTAGTCGGGGTCCAGCCGCACGTCCGGCACCAGCGCGGGCAGGCCGCTGCGGGCCACCCGCCCCGCCACCCCCGCACCGATCGGGTGCCGGGTGTCCCAGGACCCGGTCCCGGCGCTCTCGCGCAGCACCACCACGTCCCCTTCCAGCAGCCCCACCGCCACATGTTCGGTCCGCAACAGCTCGTGGACGGCCTGCGTGATGGCCCCGAACAGTTCGGCGCGGCTGCCCGACTGCGTCACGGCCCGCCACGCCCGCTCCAGCAGCGCCACCTCGCACTGCGCGGCGTTCAGGGCGCGGTCCAGATCCAGCTGGCGCAGCGTCGCCGCCAGCAGCGCGGCCCCGGCGCGGGCCTGCGCCAGCAGGGGGGCGGGTGCGTCCACTCCATCCTGCGTGCCCACCACAAGTCCGGGCGCCGCCGCGGCAAGGTCCAGATGCAGGGTGCCGCGCACCGCCGGCCCCACCACCGGGACGGCCAGATACGCCTGGGCCTGCCGGTGGACGGTCCCCAGCGACGCCTGCACGGCGCCGGGAGCCAGTTCCCGCACGTCGAGCGTGTGGGCACTGAACAAGTGTGGCGGCGGCGATTGGCCGGCCAGCTGCGCGGCGGCGCGGCGGCACAGGCCCAGCGGCGCGGCCACGGCCCCCCTCCCGGACGGGCCGGACTGGGCCGCGGCCAGCGCGAACGTGCCGCCCTCGCCGGTCACGAACAGGCGCGCCGCCACCACGCCGTCCAGCGCCTCCACCGTCTGCACCAGCGCGGTCAACAGGGGCTCCGGGCACACGTCGGCCCCTCCGTCCGGCCCGGCCCGGAGCGCATCGTCCTCGTGTGGGTGGGCAGAGACAGCTGGCAGAGGAGGGCGCATGAAAATCTCAGTCCATCCTAGCGCGCCGCTCTTTCTGAACCGTCACTGCCCTGGACCCGGCGCTTCGTAAGGCAGGGCGCGGCCTGCGCGAGGACGGCGCTTAGCGGCCGCGCGTCGGCCCTTTCTTTTCCACGCTTAGCAGCAGGGCCGCGCCGATCACCAGCGCCGCGCCCAGCAGGGCCAGGGCCGCCAGTCGCTCGCCGAACAGCAGCGCCGCCAGCCCCGCAGCCACCACCGGCTCCACGCTGGCGATCACGCTGGCGCGGGTGGCGTTCAGGCGGCGCAGACCCGCGCTGTACAGCAGATAGGCCAGGTACGTGGACAGCACCGCGATGCCGCCCAACCCTCCCCAGGCCGCCGCCGATTTGGCCGCGAATCCCGCCGGGGCCACGAAGGGCAGCAGCCCCAGCGCCCCCACCGGCAGCGCCACCCCCAGCAGCGCCGGGGTGCTGTAGCGGTGAAAAAAGGCCTTGCCGTACAGGTAATACAGACTGTAGGTGAAGCCGGCGATCAGCCCGAAAGCCAGCGCAGGCAGCGTGACGCTCACGCCCTGCCCGCCGCCCAGGCTGATGAAGGTGATGCCCAGCAGCGTGCCGGCAATCGCCACCCATTCGCGCGCGCCGGGACGGTCACGCAGGAAGGCCCAGCCCAGCAGCGCCACGAAGGCCGGGGCGGTGTACAGCAGCACCGACGCCAGACTGGCCCCGCCCGCCTTGACCGCCAGCTGATACGAGCCGTAAAAGACGCTGACCCCGGCGATTCCGAAGCCTGCCGTGATCCACAGGTCCCGCCCGCGCGGCAGGCGACTGCGGGTGAGAAGGGCGTGCAGGGCGTACAGCGCGCCGCCCAGCAGCGCCCGCCAGAAGGCCACCTCCAGCGGGGCCACCCCGGCGGCCTGCACGCCCTTGCCGAAGATGCCCAGCAGCCCCCACAGGCACGCGGCGGCCAGAATCAGCAGCGGAGCGGGCACCAGGGGCCGGGCCGGGGCCACGGTCTCCAGCGCCGGGTCCAGGCTCACCTGCGCCGCCAGAGGGCCGCCGTCGCGCCCACGGTCAGCAGCAGGCCCAGCCCGCCCAGTCCGGTCAGGATCAGGCTGGCGCGATCACGGGTCTCGCCCACCGCGGCCAGGGTGCCGTCGGTGAAGGCGCGGGGGTCCCCGTCCGGGGCCAGCACGTCCACGGGGGTAGGCGCGTCGGCCCGCCCGGTTTGCAGGCTGGCGAGGCCGGTGCCGCCGGTGGGCCGCAGCACCCCGTTCGCCGACAATGGGGTGTACACGCTGTTCGTGACCCAGTACGCGTAGCTGCCGGCGGGCACGGCGGCGTCGATCACCAGTTCGGTGCCCTCGATCCGCACGCTGGGCGCGGCCAGCGGCTGCACCTCGCCCTCCTGATCCGTCGCCTCCTGCAATGTGCTGCCGAAGCCGGTCACCCGCAGGTGGTACTGCCAGCCCCCGTTGCGGGCACGCAGGCCGGTGTCGGCCAGCACCTGCCGTCCGCCGGGACCGGTCTTGATGAAAATGTCGGTCACGCCCGCCGAGAAGCCCGACGGCGCGTTCCACGGGTTGCCGATCTGCCCGAAGCTGACCCGGAAGCGCATGCCCTCGCCCTGCGGCGCGGCGCTGAACGAGCGCAGGTCCAGAGCGTCCGCAGTCACGGCAGGCTGACGCGGCAGGATGTAGCCGCCGTCCCCACGCGCGTCCCCCGCCGGATCGGGAACAGTCAGCAGGGTGGTGGTGAGCAGCAGCCAGAGCACAGGGGGGAGTATAGAGAAGGCAGAGCGGAAGTGAGTCGGACCCTCTGGCGTGTTTTCCCGGCCATCCGCCTCACAGCCGCACCAGATCGTCCCTATGCACGGCCTCTGGCCCGTAGGTGAAGCCCAGCAGAGCCTCGATCTCGCGGGAGTGATGCCCGGCAATGCGGCCCAGATCAGCGGAGGCGTAGCGGGTCAGGCCACGCGCCAGTTCCGCACCGTCCGGGGCGATCAGGCGGATGGTCTGGCCGCGCGCAAACTCGCCCTCTACACGCCGGATGCCGGCGGGCAACAGGCTGGAGCCGCGCTCGGTGACCGCCCGCGCCGCGCCGTCGTCCAGATGCACGCGGGCCGGAGACACTTCCGCCAGAATCCAGCGTTTGCGGGCCTCCAGGCGCGATCCGGCGGCCAGAAAGCGCGTGCCCAGCGCCTCACCGCCCACAATGCGGGCCAGCGCGTCGGGCGCGTCGCCGGGAGCGATCACCACCGGGGTGCCGGCGCGGGTGGCGATCTCGGCGGCCTGAATCTTGGTGTGCATGCCGCCGGTGCCCCGGTGAGAACCTGCGCCCCCAGCCCGCGCCCAGACCTCCGGCGTGACGCGCTCGACCACCGGAATCAGGGTGGCGTCCGGATCGGTGCGCGGGTCCGCCGTGTACAGGCCCGGCGCATCGGTCAGGATCACCAGCAGATCGGCGTCCACCAGATTCGCCACGAAGGCCGAGAGGGTGTCGTTGTCGCCCACCCGGATCTGTTCCAGCGCCACCGCGTCGTTCTCGTTGATGATCGGCAGCACGCCGCGTGACAGGCAGGCCTCCAGGGTGGTGCGGGCGTTCAGGTAGCGGGTGCGGTCCCGGAAGTCGTCGGCGGTCAGCAGCACCTGCGCCACGTTTACGCCGTACAGTTCGGCCAGCGTGGCGTACAGGTGCATCAGGCGGCTCTGGCCCACCGCCGCCAGCAGCTGTTTCTCGGCCAGGGTGCGGTCACGCGGCGGAAAGGCCAGCGCCTCCCAGCCGGCCAGCACCGCGCCGCTGCTGACCAGGACCAACCCGTGTCCGGCGGCCTGCACCGCCACCATGCCGCGCATCAGGTCCACCAGACGCGGGCGGCTCAGGCGGTCTCCCCCCGCCGTCAGGACGCTGGTGCCGAGTTTCAGGACGACGCGCATGGGGGGCAGTGTACGGGGCGCGGGGCAGGCTGAACATCTGGAGGTCTAAAAGGCTGGGGACTGAGTTCCCACGTCCACGAAGCGCACCAGATGCGCCTGCCGTCCCGCCGCTGCCCGCAACGCTCCCGGCGACAGCACGGCGTCCCGGAAGGCGTCGATCAGCGGCGAGGCTTCATCCCGGCGGGTCACACTGCCGATCGGCCGCCACAGCGGGGTGGGCAGCGTGGACGCGCGCAAGTTGGGCGGCAGCGGCACGAACACCAGGCCGGTCAGCACCGTGAAGCCGTGGCCCTCAGCCACCCGGCCCAGCGCCACCTGCGGGTCTTTCAGGCGCACGGCGGGCGTGGGCGGACGCGAGTGCCGGGCCACATGCGCGGCGATGAACGGGGCGCAGTCCTCCTCGCACACGATGTACGCGGCGCGGTGGAAGTCGGCCCAGGTGCGGATGGGCGGGGCGTCGGCGGACGCAATGATCAGGTACTCGTCGGCCAGCAGTTCCCGCGTGTGCAGTTCGGGGCGCATGGGCAGGCGGCCCAGGCCCAGGTCCGCCTCGCCCGACAGCACCCGCGCCTCGATCTCGTCATGCTCGCCGGAGGTGTCCTGCACCACCACCTCCACATCCGGGTAACGGCGCTGGAATCCGTTCAGCGCCGGGACAATGAACTGCCGGATCACGCTGCGGCACGACACCACGCGCAGGGTACCGCAGAGAGGGGGAGCCGGAGCGGTCAGAGCGGTCATCTCGCGCAGGGCGTCGGCGGCCCGCTGGGCCTGCGCCAGCACCCGCGCGCCCGCCGCCGTGGGCCACGCGCCGTGGCGGCCCCGCTCGAAAATCTGTACCCCCAGCACGGTCTCGGCGGCGCGCACGGTGTGGCTGACGGTGGACTGCGCCAGCCCCAGCCGCAGCGCCGCCTCGCTGAAGCTGCCCGCCCCGGCCACGCCCAGCAGCACGCGCAGGTGGGCGCCTCCCAGCGCAGGCAACGGGGGGCAGACGGGCGCTTCGGCAGTCATGACGCAGTGTAGAAGATTCCATCGAGATTCTCGATACAAGGCCTGCAACCCATCGGCCTTCTGCTTTGTTTCCGGCTGGCGCAGGGTTCAGAATACAGGCCACACCCCGCCGAATTTCCCCGGCCATCGACACGCCCTCAGGAGACGACTGCATGTTCAGAGCCCTGGCCCATCCCCGTCTGCCGCTTCTGTGCGCCGCCCTGTGGTCCAGCGGCCAGGCGGGCGGCGATCAATCCTTCCGGACCCTGACCCCACCCCCCGCCGAGGCCGCGCGTCCTCTGCGCGAGCTGCAACTGGCCGCCGCACCGGACGGCTCACTGGTGCTGGCCCTGCTGAACGACGCCGGTCAGGCCGACAGCGGCAAGGGCATGTACGAGTCGCGCAAGGTGCGGGTGTGGCGCAGTGCCGGAAACGGCTGGGAGTTGCTGCGCGGCGGCCTTCCGGGCGGCGTGCTGAACTACGACGTGCCGCGCCCCGCCTCCAACATCGATCTGACGCTGGACGCCTCTGGCACGCCGGTCCTGGTCTGGAACGAGAACTACGGCGACAACGACGTGGTGGTGTTCCGCGCGTACCAGAACGGCGCGTGGACGGACTGGCACCCGCGTTACCTGGGCGACGATCTGCCCTACGCCGCCCGCACCCGCTCGGTGCTGGCGCGGGACGGCGAACCGGTGCTGGCGTGGGGCGAGTCGCTGCGCAATCCCTACGGCAGCCGCCTGACCGTGCGCCGCTGGGATCCGGCGGCCAAAACCTGGACGCGCAGCCCGGCCTTCAACGAGATCAGCGTCTTCTCGCGCACGCCCGCGCTGGGGCTGGACGCGGCGGGGCAGCCCACCGTGGCGTGGCTTCAGGGCGAGGTGCTGGAGAGCAACGTGTTCGTGAAACGCTGGACTGGCACGGCCTGGCAGGCGCTGGGCGGCTCCCTGAACCGCACGCCGAACCGCTATCTGGCCTCCACCCGCCTGAGGTTGGACGCGCAGGGGCAGCCCACCGTGGCATGGCTGGAAGACCTGAACGGCAGCGACGCGCTGTACGCCTCACGCTGGGACGGGCAGAGGTGGCAGGCACTGGGCGGGGCGATCAGTGCCAACGCCGCCGCGCCCTCATTGGTCTTGGACGCGGGGGGGCAGCCGGTGCTGGCGTGGGTGGAGGAACGCGGCGGGACCGGGCAGGTGCATCTGGCCCGCTGGACGGGCGGCGGTTGGCTGACCTCCGGCGTGCTGAATCTGGATCCCCGCCGCGACGCCCGCTCGCCCAGCCTGGCCGCGCTGCCGAACGGCGAGATCGCGCTGGCCTGGCGCGAGGACGTGAACGGCGTGTACGCGGCGCAGCTGCGCCGGTTTGGAGCGCCGACCTTGCCCTGACGCTGCCCTGGTTTCTATTTGGTGTTCAGGAAATCCAGAATGGCCCGTGCCAGCCCCTGCGCGATCTTCTCGCGGTAGGCCGCAGAGGCCAGCCGCGGTCCCTCGCTGGGGCTGCTGCCGAAGCCGATCTCGGTCAGGATGGCGGGGGTGGTGGGGTTGCGAATCACGTAGAAGGCGTCGGTCTGCACGCCCCGGTTAACGGCCCCGGTGTACTGCACCAGCCGCGACTGCACCTTCTGGGCCAGCTGGCGCGAAAACGACAGCTTGGCCTGCGCCACGATGTCGCCCAGCAGGCCCTGGGCGCTGTTGGCGGCCTTGCGGGTCAGCTCCTGGCCCACGCTGCCGCCGCCGTTTTCCTGCACGGCGCGGCTGCGGTCACTGCCGGCCAGCGGCTGCCCGAAGTAATACGTCTCAATGCCCTGCGCCGACGGCCCGCCCGCATTGACGTGAATGCTGATGTACGCGCTGACCCGGCCGGTGGTGGCCAGCCGCGAGCGGGCGTCCAGATCGGTGCGCTTGTCGGCGCTGAGGTCTTTGTCCACAGTGCGGACCATCACCACGTCCACGCCGTGCTTGACCAGTTCGGCGCGGGTCCGCAGGGCCACGTCCAGCGTCACGTCCTTCTCGCGCAGCCACTGGCTGGTCATGCCTGGATCGACGCCGCCGTGCCCGGCGTCCAGCACCACGCGCGGACGGGTCACGCTGGCCGAGGCGGCCACCGGCGGCGGCGTCACGGGCCGGGACGCCAGCTCTGCGGTGGACGTGGGGACGTCGATGACCAGCCGGGCCGCCGCCGCGCCGCTCCTGGGCAGCACGCTGACCTTGGTCTTCCCGGCACTGCCGGTCTCGGCCAGGGTGACCGTGATGGTGCCGCCCGACACGGCGTAGGCGGTGACCCCCTCGGCCTTCAGGGGGCCCTGCTCGGCCTTGAGGCTGACATTCAGCTTGACAGTCACGCTGCGGCCCGCCGCGCTGACTTTGGAGGTGGCGTTGCCCGGCAGATCGAACACCAGCCGCGTGAAGCCGTCGTGTGCGCCCACGCGCGGGGCGGCGGCAGCGAAGGACAGGGTCACCAGCGTCCACAGCAGGGCCACGAGGTGAAGCAGAGGACGCAAGGAAGGCGCAACGCCCCGGCGCACGCGGGACGGAACAGACAGGAGAGATGAAGCGGTCACTGCCCCGGAGTCTAACGCGCCCTTCCTGATCGACGGTGGAGGGGCCATGAGACGGCGGCAGGTGGGGAAAGCGCCCTTCTGAATCAGGTCTGACCGGCTCCCTCACGCCGCTCAGGCGCAGGCAGGTACGGTGAGAGGATGAAATTCCCCTCCTCCTTTCTGGCCGCCGCAACGCTGGGCCTGCTGACCCTCAGTCCGTTCTCGGGCGGGCAGGCCGTCACTTTCGGCGGCCTGAACGTCACGCCGCGCGGGCCGCAGAACCTGAATCTGGAAACGGGCGTCACCGAACTGCCGCAGGGCGGCACCGCCACCGACACCAAGGGCGGCCTGAAACTGGTGGCCGGAGCCATGATCCTGAACCCCGGCCAGACCCTGACCGCCCAGAACGCCGTCCTGACCACCAAGCAGGGCGGCACGCTGCGCGCCGCACAGGTCGTCTACGATCTGAAGTCATCCACCGTGACCGCGACGGGCAACGTGACCTACAACGACGCCCGGTTCAAGAACCTCAGCGCCCCGCGCGTGGTCCTGAACGTGCGCAGCGCTTTCGTAACGGCCCTGGGCGGCGTGAAGGCCGAGGCCCCCGCCCTGAGCGGCGCGGCGCTGGTCTTCGATCTGAACACCATGCAGGCGGTCCTGACCGGACCGTACACCGCCCGTCAGGGCACCCTGAACGCCTCGGCGGACGCGGCGGGCCGCCTGTTGCTGGTCTTCGGCGGCAACCAGGTGGTGCGTTCGTCCACCAGCCCGGACGCCGCGACGCTGGGCCGTTTCACGCCGTACCTGAAGTAAATTGTTGCCGAAATCCGCTGCCGCAAACTGTCAGGCGTTTGGCTTGAGCAGATGGCCCAGGCAGTGCCCGTAGCTCACGCCCTGACGTGCGTCGGCCACCAGATCGGCCACGCTGAATTCCTGCAGCACGCCCAGCATGGCG
Source organism: Deinococcus radiopugnans ATCC 19172 (assembly GCF_006335125.1). NCBI lineage: Bacteria > Thermotogati > Deinococcota > Deinococci > Deinococcales > Deinococcaceae > Deinococcus > Deinococcus radiopugnans. Next base: position 64,631 of record NZ_VDMO01000015.1, on the reverse strand, counting down.
TCGCGCATGCGGGTGTAGACGGTGGCGCGGGCGTGGCAGCGGTCCTCCTCCGGGCAGGACTCGTGCCAGTTCAGGCTGATGCACGACAGGGGCGCCACCGGGCCGTCGATGGCGCGCACGACCTCGCACAGGCTGATCAGCCCCGGCTTGCGCGACAGCGCGTAGCCGCCGCCGATGCCCTTCTTGCTCTTGACCACGCCCTTGTTGCCCAGCGCGGCCAGGATTCGCACCAGATACGGGCGGTGGACCCCGGTGGCCTCGCTGATCTCCTCGCTGGAGACCCAGCGGGCCGCGTCCTGGGTGCCCAGGAAGCCCAGCGCCTGAAAGGCGTACACGTCGGTGGCCGAAAGCCGCATGGGCAGGAGTCTAGTGCAGATGCGGCAAAACAGCTTTCACGCCACTGAATGGCCGAAGTGTTCCTGCAGGTACGCCAAAGCCACCGGATCGAAGTGCCCGCCGTCCACCCAACGCTCCTCCAGATTCTCGGTGCCGTACAGCGCCCAGGCGGCGGCCTCGGTGTCGGCGTCCCAGGGGCCGGCGGGCAGCGAGGCGGCGTGGCCCTGACGGATCAGCAGGGCGCGCAGCCACTTCAGCTCGTTCTCGTCCAGCTCGCGCGTCTCCGTGGGCCGGCCGAACAGCAGATCGAAGGTGTCCAGCAGCCGTTCCAGCTCGGCGCAGGGATCAGCGTGATCGTCGGCGCGCAGGTTGACCCAGTCGTCGGTCAGGCCGCCGTAACCCCGGCCCGGCCCAGCGCACAGCAGCGCGGCGGACTGGCGGCCCCGTTTGTCGCCGCCCGCGCTGTCCCCGGCACGCAACGCGGCCAGCAGGCGGCGCGGCAGCGGCTGACCGGCCGCCGCGTTCCAGGCCGCGTGCATGGCCTCCACCACCCCCGGCCCGGTCAGGATGTTGCCCTGGATCGCCACGTCCGCCTCCGCGATACCGCCCGCCCAGGCGTGGCAGCCGGGGCCGCTGAAGGTCACGCTTCGCCCATCTGCCGCCACGAGGCCGAACTGGCGCTGGGCGATGTCGGCGTCCTCGGCCTGAAAGCGGGCGCTCACCTCCTGCGGCGACAGGCCCTCGGCCAGCAGCCGCAGCCCGTCGGGGCCGAAGTTGGGATTCACGTAGCTCTGGGTGGCGACTGCGCCCACACCCGCGCGCACGAAGGGCACCAGCGCCCCCACCGCCAGAAACTTGCTGGCGACCGCCACCCCGATGTCCCCGGTTGCCGCGTCGCGCCCCACGATGGAAAAGGTCATGCCTGGAGGCTAGCAGGCTCTAGAGTGCAGGCGTGTTGAAAGCGGCCCTGAACGGCAACCGAAGCCCCGACGAACATCCGAACATTCCCGTCACGCCCGGGCAGCTCGCCCAGGCCGCGCGGGCGGCGGTGGAGGCGGGCGCGGACGCGCTGCACTTCCACCCCAGAAATGCGGCGGGGGCCGAGAGTCTGGACGCTGACGACGTGGCGCGGGCGCTGGAGGCGGTGCGCGCGGCATGTCCCAGCGTCCCGGTGGGCCTGTCCAGCGGCTGGTGGATCGTGCCAGATGCTGGGGCGAGGCTGGCCGCCGTGCGTGCCTGGACGGCGCTGCCCGATTTCGTCTCGGTGAACTGGCACGAGGACGGGGCTCCCGAACTGGCTTCAACGTTGCTGGAACGTGGCATCGGCGTGGAGGCGGGCCTGTGGACGGCGGACGCGCTGCGGGCCTTCCTGGCGTGGCCGCGCCGCGACGAGGTGCTGCGCGTGCTGATCGAGATGCCCGATCAGCCGATCCGCACCTACAAGGCCGAGTTGAAGGAGATGTTCGGCCTGCTGGAGGCGTCTGGCCTGGACAAACCAGTCGTGCTGCACGGCCTGGGAGAGAGCGCCTGGCCCCTGCTGCGCGAGGCGGCGCGGCGTGGGCTGGACGCCCGCATTGGCCTAGAAGACACCCTGCTGCTGCCCGGCGACTTCGACGGGGCCGCCGACAACGCCGAACTGGTGCGGGTGGCGCGGGAGATGATGGGGTAATACGGACTCCGATTGAAAGGTGTTGAAGACACGTGGAAATCCGAGCGAAGCGAGCAGGAGAAAAACGGGTTCCGGACGTGGAGTGTAGAAATCGGGACAGCTCCGATTTCTACACGAAACAAACGGAATCCGTATAAAAGGGGAAATGTTGATGGGAGATGGCGGATGGAAACATGCCTGGGCGGGAAATGAACCCTCGGCCATCCCTGCAAGTGTTACCCTCGCCACGATGCTCACCTTTGCCCAGGCCGTCACCGAGCGCACCCTTCGCCTGAACACCCGCCTGTGCGTGGGCCTCGATCCGCGCCGGGACGCCTACCGCGACACGGCACACCTGAAAAGCCACACGCTGGAGGTGCTGGAGGCGTGCGCGCCCTACGCCGCGTGCGTCAAGCCGCAACTGGCCTTTTACGAGGCGCTGGGCCTGGAAGGCTTCGGCATTCTGGAAGAGGTCTGCGCCGCCGCCCGCACGCTGGGCCTGCCGGTGCTGCTGGACGCCAAGCGCGGCGACATCGGCAGCACGGCGGAGGCCTACGCGCGGGCATGGCTGAGCGGGCGGCACGCGGGCGCGGCGCTGACGGTCAACCCGTTTCTGGGCTTCGAAACGCTGACCCCCTTCGTGGACACCGCGCGCGAGAACGGCGGCGCGGTGTTTGTGCTGGTCAAGACCAGCAACCCCGGCCAGGCCGACTTGCAGGGCAGCGGCGTCAGCGAGCGGGTGGCGGTGGAGATCAACCGCCTGAACGCCGGAACCCCCGAGGGCGAGTACGGCGCGGTGGGCGCGGTGGTGGGGGCGACGCACCCCGCAGACCTCGCCACCTTCCGGGCGCTGATGCCACGTGCGCTGCTGCTGCTGCCCGGCCTGGGCGCTCAGGGCGGAGCCGCCTCAGACCTCAAGGGCGCGTTCCACGCGGACGGTACGGGCGCAATTGCCAGCGCCAGCCGGGGTGTGCAGTACGCCGACGGGCTGAGCGTGGCAGCGAGTGTGGAGGCGGCGCGGGGATTCAGGGACGGGTTGAACGGGGTGCTGTAGGGGAGGACGCAGGAAGCAGTGCGCGGTACGCAGGAAAGGCTGTTCCCGCGCACTGCGCCCCGCGTCCTGACCTAAATCCCGGCCAGCAACCGCTCCACATCCTCCATGCTCGTGTAGTGCGCGATGCTGACGCGCACGATGCCTTCGGGGTACAGGCCCAGATCAGTCAGGGGCTGCACGGCGTAGAAGTGGCCGGCTCCCGCGTCCACCCCGGCGGCGGTCAGGCGGGCGGCGGTCTGGGCCGGCGTCTCGCCCTGCACGCGGAACGCCGCCGTGCCCACCCGGCCCGTCATGTCCTGTGGGCCGTACAGGGTGACGTTCTCCATCGCAGCCAGCCCGGAGATCAGGCGTTCAGCCACCGGGCCTTCCAGTTCGGCAATGCGGGCGTAGGCGGCCACCAGCGCGGCCCGCGTCAGTTCCGGCGCCCCACCCAGTTCGCGCAGGTAGTCCAGCGTGCCCAGCCAGCCGGCCAGCAGCTCAAATTGCGGCGTACCGTGCTCGATGCCCGTGATGTCGCCGTCCGGCACGAAACTCAGTTTGGGCCACGGCAGATTCGGGCGGTGTTCGGGGCTGATCCACATGGCCCCCAGGTGTGGCCCGAAAACCTTGTAGGGGCTGAACATCACGAAGTCCGCGCCCCACGCCTCCACGTCCGGCAGGGTGTGCGGCGCGGCGTGAACGGCGTCCACCACACTCCACGCCCCCGCCGCCCGCACCTGGGCGGTCACGGCGGGAATGTCCACGGTCACGCCCAGCGCGTTGCTGGCCGCCGTGACCGACACCAGCCGCGTCCTGTCCGAGAGCAGCGCGGCCAGATCGTCGGCGTGCAGGCGCATTTCCGGCGCTCGGGCGTGCCAGACCTTCACGGTCACGCCCACGCGCTCCAGCTCGCGCCAGGGGCTGGCGTTGGCCTCGTGTTCCAGGCCCGACACGATCACCTCGTCGCCCGGCCCCCACAACCGGGAAAAGGCGGCGGACAGGCGGAAGGCCAGCGCGGTGGCACTCTGCGCCAGCGCCACGTCTTCCGGCTGGGCGTTCAGAAACAGGGCGGTGGCCGCGCGGGCACGCTGCTTGAGGGCCAGGATGTCGGCCCCCGGCTGGTGCCCCGGCATGGCGTTCGTCGCGCCGTAGCGCATCAGGTGCGCGGTGATCGCCTCGATGGCGCGCAGGGGCAGCAGCCCGCCCGCCGCGTTGTCCAAGTAGGCGCGGCCCGACGAGAGCGGGGGAAACTGTTCACGGAGACGGGGGGCCAGGGCCGGTGTCGCAGTGGTCATGCCCCAGAGTGTAGGCCCAGGCGCAACCGGCGTGCCCGTATAATACGGACTCCGATTGAATCGTTTGCAAGAACGATGAAAATCCGAGCGAAGCGAGCAGGAGAAAAGCGGGTTCCGGGCGTGGAGTTTGCAAATCGGTGCTGTCCCGATTTGTAAACGAAACAGACGGAATCCGTATAAGCCGCTTTAACCCCGATTTAGTCACCCTTTGGTGTGATGCAGCGCTCATGCACCCCCCCTATCCTTTCCTGGTGAGTTTTGTCCGCAAACCCCGGCCCTACTCCTCCGGCCTGCCGTCGGTGGGCCTGCCGCAGGCGGCGCGCGAGACGGCGCGGCCAGAGCAAAAGAAAGGCCCCAGACCCCGCCGCGTGCGTGGCCCCCGTCCGGCCATGAGCTGGGCCGGGGCGGTCACCGGCTTGGCGGTGCTGGGCACAGCGCTGGTGATTCTGGTGGGCGCGTCGGGACTGTGGAACAGCGTGGCGCGCGACTGGCAGTTCCGCTCGGCGGCGGCGGGCGTGACCGACGTGGCCCGTTGAGGCGCGGGCAGGTGAAGCAGAGGCTGAATTTCTGGCGCAACCCCTGGCCGCGCACGCCGTTTGTGCGCCGTCCAAAGTCGCGCTGGACGCTGCGGCGCATCGTGCGGGCGGGGCTGGCCGGCGTGGGTGTCCTGACGCTGGGCACCATGGGGCTGGGCGTGGCGGGCGCGTGGAGCACCGGGGCCTTTGCGCGCGTGTGGAACCTGCGCTCGGAGCTGCGGCCCATCGAGGTGCAGGATCGCCGGGGGCAGCCGCTGGGCGTGATTGACCACTGCCGCGAGGGCCAGACCACCAACGCCGTGCCGTGCCGCGAGTCGCTGAGCGTGCCGCTGACCGGCGTGTCGCAGGCGTTCTTGCTGGCCTACGTCGCCAAGGAGGACGTGCGCTTCTTCTCGCACTCCGGGATAGATCTGGGCCGCCTGCCGCGCGCCCTCCTCAGCGGTGCGGGCGGCAGCACGCTGACCATGCAACTGCTGAAGAACAACGTGCTGGCCGGGCATTTCGACTACGACACGGATCGGCGCGGGCTGGGGCTGGTGATGGCCCGCAAGGCCACCGAGTTCGTGCTGGCCCCCCTGGTCACGCTGCGTTACGGGCGGCCCGAGGTGCTGGCGATGAGCGTCAACAGCCTGCCGTGGATCGGCATCGGCCAGCGCAAGGGCGTGTACGACGCGGCGCGGGCGGTGTTCGGCGTCGATCCGGCAGACCTGAGTCTGGCCCAGAGTGCCTTTCTGGTGGGCCTGCTGCCCGCGCCGGGACGCTATCTGGTGGCAGCGGACACCCCGCCCGAGACGGCCACCGCGCGCTTTCGCTGGATGAGAAGCCAGCAACTGCTGACCCTGCGAATCCTGCGCTCGCACGGCCTGATTTCCGAGAACGACTATCTGGCGGCGGCCTCCGTTCCTTTGCAGCCCCGGCTGTGGCGCACCGAATATGCCGGAAGTGGCGGCGACTTGCGGATCGTGAGTGCCGCGCGCAATCCCGATTACCGCAACGATCCAGAACCGGTGTGGGCCATGCAGGAACTGGTGAGGCGCGAATTGCGGGCGGCAGGCCTGAATCCCAGCAAAGTGGGGCGCGTGGTGCTGACCATTGACGCGCGGGCGCAGGCCGAACTGTCGCGGCGCGTCAACGGCGAGGGGGCGACTGGCCCCCGCCCCCCTGGCATTGCCGAGGGTGCGGCGGTGGTGGACGTGCGCGGCGGCGGCATCATCGCGCTGGCGAGCAGCACCGGCGGCAACCCCAGCAGCGACGCCGGGCGGCAGTGGGCGGCCTACGCCCAGCGCCCCGTCGCCAGCACCGTCAAGCCCCTGCTCTACGCCACCGCGTTCGGCACTGGGGACGGGGATCTCACCCAGTTCAGCACCTTCACGGACACCGCCACCCGCTACGGCTCGCAGGCCATCCGCAACAATTCCGGCACCTTCCTGGGCCGCGCCGTCACCGTGCGCGAGGCCAACGCCCGCAGCCTGAACACCGTGGCCGTGCAGGTGGGCACCGGGCGCGAGGCGGCGCTCAGAAAAGTGCTGGAAGGCGTGAACTACAACGAGGACAGCGCCAACCGCTCCAGCCCCGCGCTGGGCACGTACCGGGCCTCGCCGCTGACGGTGGCGGCGGCCTACGGCAGCTTCGCCAACGGGGGAACGCTGTGCCCGCCGCACCTGCTGGCCGAGGTCTACGGCGTGGGCGACAAACCGCTGCCCCTGCGCCGCCGCGAGTGCCAGCCGCTGTGGGATCCGGTGGTGGCCTACGAGACCTTCGACATGCTGACCGGCGCGGTGAACGACTCTGCCGGGCACGTCCAGTTCCTGCGCCCCACCCTGTTCCAGCGACTGAGCGGCAAGGCCATGCCGCTGGGCGCTAAGTCCGGCACCACCGACGACGTCAACGACACGTGGTGCGCGGGCGTGACCCCGCAGTACGCAATGGCCGTGTGGATCGGTGACCCCGATGGCCGCCAGAGCGTGCCGGTCAACCTGTACCGCGATCAGGCGGCCTGCCGCGAGATCGCCCTGCTGCGTGACCTGCCGCACGACATCAGAAACCTGGAAGTTCCGCCTGGGATGACGCGCGTGGGCGGCGTGGCGGTGCCGATTCCGGGGCTGAATCCCAGAAATCCGGTGCCGCCCAGTTGAAGGCCTGAGAGTCGCTGCTGCACTCCCCCTTTCCCGCTAGAGAAGCAAAACCATTCCAACCCTCAGACCCCTCCGAAGGAGCCTCCCATGTCCCCCCTCCCCTTTCTGTCCCTGTTGCCCCTGCTGACGCCCGCGCCCATGAGTGCGGGAACGGTGCTGGGCCTCAGCACGCCGCCGCTGCATTTCGTGATCGCTGCCGACATGACCGGCAGCAGCAAAAATCCCGCCTACAAGTACGCCGATCAGGCGAAATTGCTGTCGCAGAGCATCATGCTTAACCAATTGCGTTCCGGCGACACGCTGACCCTGCTGCGTATCTGCGAGGGCGTGCAGACGGTGGCCGACTTCAAATTCATGTCCAAGAACGGCGCGCGGATGGGCAAGGCCGACATCCTGCGCTACACGGGCGCATTGACGCAGCCGTGTACCGGGCGGGGCAGCGCCATTACTGCCGGGCTGAGCAAGGCCAATGCCCTGCTGGAGCGCACCAGGGGCGTGGGCAGCGTGGTGGTGCTGTTCAGCGACGGCGCGTTGCTGGACGATCCGGGGCGCAGCAACCTGCCCACCGTGTTCGGCAAGCTGCTGGGCAGCAAGGACACCCGGCAACTGTTCTTCGCGGGCCTCAGCCCGGAGAAGGACAAGAACGGCAACTCGATCCGCGACGGCTTCGTGAAGGCGCTGGGCAAGGCGGGCGACGACGCGCGGGTGCTGATGGCGGGCGCGTATGACCTGAACAACGTCTACCCCACCTTCGCCGACGCTGTGAAAAAAGCCAGGAGGTAGGCCCGTGACCACCGACAGAACGGTTGAAATCCACCTCGCCAAGCGGGAACCAGAAGCGCCCATTCCTGAGCCTTCAGACCCTCAGACCCTTCGACCTTCAGACGCGGCCACTGTTTCACTAGCTGCCCCCGCAGACCCCGGCGCTTTCGATCTGTCCAGCTACGCGCCCGCCCTGCCGCGCCCGGAGCCGCTGAGCGCCGAGCAATTCCTACCGGTGCTGACGCCCGCGCACTTTGCGGAGTTGCTGGATGACCTGCGCGGCGAGCTGCAACTGGTGCCCGACGAGGCCATGAGGGGCGCCCTGACCTCGCGGGCGCGCATCCTGCGGCTGAACGTGGAGCAGTACCGCATCAACTTCGAGACCGCCCGCACCACCGTCAACCGCGTGCTGGCCGAGACGGGGGTGGGCGTGCGCGGCTCGTGGGCGCGGCAGCAGGATCACCTGAACTTCATGAATGCGGCCAGCGGGGACGTGGAGCGCGAGTACCTGCGCGCCACCGAGGAAATCGAGGCCGCCCGGCAGGGGCGTTTCGAGGCGCTGACCGCCGCCGGGGTGCCGGTGGACATCCGCAGCGCCGAGGGCTTCTACCAGGAGCAGGCGCTGGCCGAACTGGCGCGCGAGGGCCACGCCCTGCGGCCACCCGAAGGCAAATCGGGCAGCAAGAAAGTCTTTAACGCCTTCGCGGTGTTCAGCAAATTCTTCGTGGGCATCATCAGCGGGGTCAGCATCAACCTGCTGTTCAACCCGGAAAGTCGGCTGTATATGACCATCATCGCCCTGACCGCCGGGATCATGTTCAGCGTGCTGCTGCTGTGGCTGGTGGACGAACTGGCGTACCGCGCCAAGCTGGCGACGCGCACCCCCGGCATGGCGCGGCCCGGCGCGTACATCGGCGGCATCCTGGCCGTGAGCGCGCTGTACCTGGGCGTGGAGGGCTTCCTGAACTGGGACGGCATCCTGCGCGTGACCCAGCAGATCGCCGCCAACGCCGCGCAGCAGGGCCAGCTCACCGACCTGAGCGCCCTGCCCGACGACGCACCGCAGACGCCGCAGCACTGGTCATTGCTGGTGTTCACGCTGGCACTGGTCAGCATGGCGGCGGGCGCGGCACTGATTCAGGGCCGCGAACGCGCCCGCGCCCTGCTGGAGCGCGAGCGGCTGGCCGCGAAGGTGGCCGACTTGAAGGCAGATGGCCGGTTTGCCGCCGTGGCCCGCGCCACCGATCACGTCCATTACCTGGAACTGGCGCGGGATCGGCTGGCCCCCCCGCGCGACGTGACCAGCCCCGAACACGCCCGCCTGAACGAGCGCGTCCTGAACCACTGGGAGCAGGAGCGCGAGGGGCAGATCCAGAGCGTGGCCGCCGAGCTGGTGCGCGAGGCCAGGGCCGTGCAGGACGCCCTGGAAGCCTTCGCACGGGAATTGACGGAGGCCAGCCACCCGCAGGAGCGGAGAAGGTTCGGGTTCCTGTAGGGGGTGGGCCAGCAGCTCAACCGGCCAGCGCTTCCAGCCGATCCGCCACCACCGACAGCGGCTGCGTGGTGTCGATTTCTAGCGTGGCCGTCGCCCGCAGCAGCGGCTCCACGGTTGCCAGATGCTCCAGCACCAGCGCTCTCTCCTGTGGCGATTTCCCATACGGATTGTTCGTGCGGGCGGCCATCCGCTCCAGCAGGACGGCGGCGGGGGCGCTGAGCAACGCCACGGCGTCGAACTGTGAGGAGAACCGCCCCTGACTGGATTTGCAGCCCGCCACGAACAGCGTGCCGTCCATGTGGCCTGCCAGCAATTCATCGATGCGATCCTCGCGCCACACCCAGTCCGGCTCTCCCCGCGCGTCCGTCACCCACTCGCACCATTCGTCCGAGTCGGTGTCCACGGTGCGGTGGCCCCGGCGGGCCAGCTCTTGCAAGACGCTGGATTTGCCGGTGCCGGACATGCCGGTGACGAGAATCTTCATGGCCAAACTCTAGCGAGCGGCACTACTCCAACCCCTGCGTCGCCAGCGTCGCGCGGTACTGCCCCGTCCCCACCTCGTTCAGCAGAAAGAGGCCCACCCGCGTCTCGCCGTCATCCGTGAATGTCCAAAGCGTCGAGATCAACTGGCCCGTCTCGGCGCGGTTGCTCAGTTTCCACCCGGCGTTCCTGAGCTGGGCGGCGTAGAAGTCGTACAGGGCGGCCCGGCCCAGCCGACTTTCTATTCCCGCGTACTGCGTGATGTTGTTGCCGTTTCCGCCGCCCCCACGCGGGGAAACCGTCGCATCTGCCGGGGCCTGGAGCCGGGGCAGACTGGGAGACACAGGCCCGCCCGGTCTGGCATAGCTGAGCATCTGCTTGAGGTTGGAGGCGCGCTCCACGCTCAGCCTGACCTGGGTGGTCTGGCCCACCCGCTGCGCCGTCACACCGAGCGTCTGATCTGGAGCCTGGCGATAGTAAAAGCCCCCGCCCGCTACGGCCGTGGGCTGAAAGCCGCCCTCGCCGGACAGATCATTGCCCTCTCTGGGAAAGACCTTCCAACCCGCACCCGGCAAGGCCCTGGCAAAGTAGGCCTCCACCTGCGCTGGCGTCTGCACGGTGTCGAAATACACCGTTGCGCCCGCCGGAAAACTGGGGTCTTTGCTCTGCGTGGTGACGCTCCCGATCACGCGGCTGCCTGCGGGCAGGGCAAAGCCCAGATCAGCCGGAGCTTTGCCCACCAGCACCTGGGCAGTGGTGGAGCCTGGGGCGTAAAAAGGCGTCGCCAAGCGCTCCAGGAACTCACGCTCCGGCGAGATGGACTTGGGCGCGGCGGGTTTGGACGGCGTGGTCTGGGCCAGGACAGAGCCACCCGACAGGGCCAGCGCCAGCAGCGAAACGTGTTTCCAGGACATGCCCCAGCGTGCTTGACCCAGGCTGATGCGAGGTGAGGCGGCGGTGAATTGCCCATGCCCAGCCACTCCACGCGCGCCCTTTTCACCCCCAGCCCCCGCGCTAAACTCCCCACTATGACTGCTCCATCCCCCACGCTGTCCACTGCCGAGATTCGCGAGAAATTTCTGAGTTTTTTTGAGGGCAAGGGCCACCTGCGCCTGCCCAGTTACAGCACGGTGGCCCCCGATCCCACCACGCTGTTTACCGTGGCCGGAATGCAGCCGTTCAAGGCGCAGTTCATGGGCGCCCCCGCCCGCTTCGAGCAGGGCGCGAACAAGCGCGTGACCACCGCCCAGAAATGCCTGCGCATCGGCGACATCGAGAACGTGGGGCGCACGCTGCGGCACTGCTCGCTGCTGGAGATGCTGGGCAACTTCAGCTTCGGCGACTACTTCAAGCGCGAGTCGCTGACCTGGGCCTGGGAATTCCTGACCTCGCCCGAGTGGATGGGGATGGACGGCTCCAAGCTGTACGCCACCATCTACGAGGACGACGACGAGGCCTTCGACATCTGGACAAAGGAGATTGGCCTGCCCGAGGATCACATCCTGCGCTTCGGGGCCGACGAGAACTTCTGGCCCGCCGACGCGCCGAAGGAAGGCCCCAACGGCCCCTGCGGCCCGTGCAGCGAGATCTTCTATGACCGGGGGCCGAAGTACGGCGACGACATCTGGGCCGACTACGCCGAGACCCGCGAGAGCGCCCGCTTTCTGGAAATCTGGAACAACGTGTTCCCGCAGTATGACCGCCAGGAACCACAGGCAGACGGCACGCCCACCCTGGTTGACCTGCCGTTCAAGAACATCGACACCGGCATGGGCCTGGAACGCCTCGCCACCGTCGTGCAGGACGTGTACGACTTCTACAGCAATGACGTGTTCGCGCCGATCATCGCCCGGATTGCCGAGCTGAGCGGCCAGCCCTACGAGGGGCCGCAGAACGTCTCGCACCGTGTGGTGGCTGAACACCTCCGCAGCGTGAGCATGGTCATTGCCGACGGCAGCACGCCGGGCAACACCGGGCGCGGCTACGTGATCCGCAAGATTCTGCGCCGCGCCTCCCGCCACGCCTACCTGCTGGGCCTGCGCGAGCCGACGCTGTACCAACTGGTGCCGCTGGTGGTGGAGAGCATGGGCGACGCCTACCCCGAACTGCGGGCGGAGCAGGCACGGGTGGAGGCGACGATTAGAAGCGAGGAAGAACGCTTCCTGAAGACGCTGGAAGGCGGCATCCAGCGCCTCAGCGGGCTGCTGGAAGGCATGGAGAAGGGCGCGGTGCTGGGCGGCAACGAGGCCTTTATCCTCTACGACACCTACGGCTTCCCCGTCGATCTGACGAAAGAAATTGCCGAGGAGTACGGCGTCAGTGTGGACGAGGCCGGGTACGCCGAGAGCCTGGAAAATGCCCAGAACATCGCGCGGGCGGGCAGCAAGTACGGCAAGTCCGAACTGTTCGGGGCGCAGGAGGCGCTCGAAGACCTCTCCCCCACCGAATTTGTCGGCTACGACGAGCTGGAGGCCGACGGCGAGGTGCTGGCCGTGCTGGTGGCGGGCGAACGGCTGGAACACCTGTCGGCGGGCGACGAGGCGACGGTGGTGCTGTCCCGCTCGCCCTTCTACGCGGAGGGAGGCGGCGAGGTGGGCGACACCGGACGCCTGGAATGGGAGGGCGGCTCAGGCGTGGTGCGCGACACCCGCAAGACCCCCGGCGGCGTGTTCCTGCACGACGTGGCGATAGAGGCGGGCGAACTCAAGACCGGCCAGAGTGTGCGCGGCGTGGTTTCGGGTGAGCGGCAGGCGACGCAGCGGCACCACACCGCCACCCACCTGCTGCACGCGGCCCTGCGCGCCGTGCTGGGTTCGGGGGTGCGGCAGGCCGGATCGCTGGTGGCCCCGGATCGCCTGCGCTTCGACTTCGCGCACGGCGCGGCCATGACCGCCGACGAAATTGCGGGCGTGGAGCGGCTGGTGTCGCGCTGGGTCAGCGCCAACTTCCCGGTGACGTGGCAGGAAATGCCGATTGCCGAGGCGCGGGCGGCGGGCGCAACGGCCCTGTTCGGCGAGAAGTACGGCGACACAGTACGCGTGGTGAAGGTGGGCGGCGACGTGTCTTACGAGGGGCAGGCCGTGGCGAGCATGGAACTGTGCGGCGGCGCACACGTGAAGCGCACCGGGGACATCGGCGCGTTCGTGATCCTCAGTGACGAGAACGTGGCCGCCGGGGTGCGCCGCATCGAGGCGCTGGCGGGTGAAGCGGCCACCGAATGGCTGCGCGAACGCCTCAACGCCTCGGCAAAAGTTGCGGCCCTGCTCAACACCAACCCTGAAGGTCTGGAAGGCCGCGTCTCCGGCTTGCATGCCCAGCTCAAGGCCGCCGAGAAGGAAGCGGTGGCGGTGCGCCGTCAGCTGGCCGAGGCACAGATGGGCGGCGGGGGTGGCGCGGCCTCCCCGGTGCGCGAGCTGGGCGGCTTCAAGGTGGCGTCGCTGAAACTGGCCGGCATCGAGGGCAACGAGCTGCGCGGCGCGGCCGACAAGCTGCTGGATCAGAGCGGGGCCGATCTGGTGGTCATCGCCGGGGAAAAGGGGCTGGTGGTTAAAGCCACCAAGGACGCCGTGGCACGCGGGGCACACGCCGGGCAACTGGTGGGCAAACTGGCGGCGGCGGGCGGCGGCAAGGGCGGGGGCCGCCCGGACATGGCACAGGCGGGGATTACCGACGCGGGGGCAGCGTTGGGGGCGCTGGACACGGCCTTCTGATACGGACTCCGATTCCGGTTGAAAGGTGTTGAAAAACACTTGGAAATCCGAGCGAAGCGAGCAGAAGAAAAACGGGTTCCGGACGTGGAGTGTGAAAATCGGGACAGCTCCGATTTCCACACGAAACAAACGGAATCCGTATCACCTCCCGCTGACACGAAGACCTTCAGCAACAAACAACGCTTGCGCCCGAGAAAACATATTCTCGGGCGCAAGCGCTGTGGTGCGGACGGGCGAGGTCAGCGCTGTCATTTCAGTGAGATGTGGACCTCGTTGCCCGCGCTGTCCTCGGCGCTGATCAGCTCGCCGGGGGGCGGGTCCGATTCGATCAGCAGTTGCAGGGTCTCCAGACTGAATCCGGCACTCTCCAGCGCGCGGATGCCGTGCGGCGGAATCAGCCTGTGCAGATGCGGCGCGAGGCTGACCGGCAGGTTGGCGTTGTACTCGTCGCCTGCCGAGGACTCCACCTGAATCCGCAGAATGCGCGCCGAACCGGTGCGGGCCTTCTCATGCTGCTCGAAGCCGGATTTCGTTCCCTCCACCACGCCCTCAACGGCGCGTTCCACGGTCTCTGTAATGCGGTCGACCATTCCCTCGATCCCTCCTCTTCCCGAACGGGCACGGGGGCCGGACTCCCAGGTCCAGGCCGGTCCGCGCTGGCTGCCTTCCGGGCCGAATCCGGGCGGCTGAGGGGGGCGGGGTGGGGCGGGCGGGGTATCACGCACGCCGCGCAGCAACAGCAGGTGTTCGGCCACCTGTCCGGTGTCGAGTTCCTCGCGCTTAAGCAGCGAGTCGATCAGTTCGCGGTCACTGTCGGTCAGGGCCAGCTTGGCGCTCAGGGCGGCCAGCAGCGGCCCGGCGTCTTCCAGATTCAGGCGCCCCGCGCGCACCAGATCCAGGATGCGTTTCACTTTCTCTTTCATAGGGCCTCTTTCTTGGGATAGTTCTCGGGAGAAGCGGTCACGCCAGATCCGGCTGCGCGGCGCGGCGGCCGGTGGTGGCCGGAATCGGCGGCGTCATCAGCACCGGCTGGCCTCCCGAAAGCACCACCACCCGCTGCCCCACGTCCAGGTGTGTCTGGCGGGCCAGTTGATGGGCGGCCCACTGCTCCGGCGTCACCCGCAGCGCGGCGCACAGACGCTGCCACAACCGGGCGGCCAGTCCTGCCTCCGGCGCCGCAGCCACAGGCAGCGCGGGGCGAATCACGCGGTAGCCCTTCGCAGCGGGGCCGGCCGGACGCTGGGCACGGCGGGGCTGGGCAGCGCCGGACTGGGCTAGCGCAGTACGGTCGGAACGGGAAGCAGAGGTCACACTCATCTTGAATCCTCCAGGGACGTGGGAGCAGGCGGGGGGCGGCTGGGCGAGGGGCAAGGAGCTGTTATTCGGTGAGCAGCTTGACCTGACCGGCGGCCACCCGGCACGACAGCGTGGCCTCGCCGCTGCCCAGTTGTCCGGCGTGGCGGGTGTTCATGAAGCTGCCGCTCTTGCTGGTGGCAAAGTCGGCCTTGAACGCACCCACGGTGACGTCGGCGTCCACGCGCAGGCTGGTGCCGGGTTGCAGGTGCAGGGTGGCGTTGCCCGCGTTGACCTCCAGGCGGTGGTGGCCGCCCGCCAGCACGCCGGCCCATTTCAGGTTGCCGCCGTTGACGCTGGCGTTCAGGCTGTGCGCGCCGGTCAGGGTCAGGTTGCCGCCGTTGACGCCCAGCCGGGTGGGGCCGCCGATCTCGGTGGCGGTCAGGTTGCCGCCGTTGACCTCGGCGTCCAGACTCGCGGCGCGGCCCATGCGGATGTTGCCGCCGTTGATCTGCGCCGTCATCTCGCCGCCCGCATCGGGCAGGGTCAGGTTGCCGCCCTCCACGGTGGCCCGCACCTGCCGGGGCAGAAACGGCAGCGAGAGAATCGCCTTGACGCTGCCCCAGTGGCCCCCGAAATGATCCACACGCTGAACCTGCCAGCCCTGCGGCGTGCCGGTCAGGCGCAGCACGCCGTCCTCGTTGGCACTCAGCCGTGGCGTGTCCAGCGAAACGTCATGCAGCACCGTCAGGGTGTACCCGCTGACCTTGAGCACAAGGTCCGGCGGAATCTCGCCCGCGCTGCCTTGCTGAGCGGTGGGGGCGGGCATCAGGGCTTCAGGGGCCTCGGCGGGGGTGCCCTCCAGCAGCCCGGCGGCTTCCTCGGCGGTGAGTTTGCCCTCGGCCACCAGACGCTGAACCTGCGAACGGAAATCCTCGGCGGGCTGTTGCTGTTCATTCATATCCGTCTCCTTGGACAAATAGAAACATAAATTTAGCAGAATGTCAATACGGGTTTTACGATCCTATTTTCACTTGGTATTCCAGGCCGTCTGACACGGGGAAAATTAAATGGCCGGAGCATCCATAAACCGCACCTGCTAAATCGGACCTTCTATTCAGTCATTCTCAAATCGCAAAAGCCGCAGCGCGGGAGCCATCCGTCGCGCGTCGGTCCTTCCTCTCCCCTATCCTTGGGGCCATGACGTTGCCCGAACTCACTCCCGCCCAGCGCACCGAAGTGGAGTTGCTGGCGCGTGGCAAGGCGGAAAAGAGCCGCACCCTGCGCGACCTGAAGCTGCCCGAAACGCCGGAATCGGCCCACACCCTGCTGCTGCGCCTGGGCGTGTGGAACGAGGCCAGGACGCCCTATGCCGACCGCCTGGGCGCGTCGCTGACGCACCTGACGCTGGACGTCCCTGACTTTGCTCCGGAGCAGCGGCTGGACCTGAGCCACCTGCCCGCCTACGCCATCGACGACGAGGGCAACCGCGACCCGGACGACGCCATCGGCATCGAGGCGCTGCCCGGCGGGCTGACGCGCCTGTGGGTGCATGTCTCGGACGTGGCCGCGCTGGTGCCGCCGGACAGTGAACTGGACCTGGAGGCCCGCGCACGCGGCGCCACGCTGTACCTGCCGGACCAGACGATTGGCATGTTGCCCGACGCCCTGGTGGAAAAAACCGGGCTGGGCCTGCACGAGACCATGCCCGCGCTGTCGATCTCGCTGGATCTGGACGCCGACGGCAACGCCGACGCCGTGGACGTGGCGCTGACCACCGTGCGAATCACGCGCCTGACGTACCTGGGCGCCCAGGCGCGGCTGGAGGCGGGCGAGGAACCCTTCGTGACCCTGGCGAGACTGGCCCGCGCCAGCAAGGAACTGCGCGATTCCGAGGGGGCGCTGTCCATCGATCTGCCCGAAGTGAAGATCAGGGCCGACGAGCACGGCGCGACTGTGACCCCACTGCCCAAGCCCGAGATGCGCTTCGTGGTGCAGGAGTGCATGACGCTGGCCGGCTGGGCCGCCGCCATCTATGCCGACGACCACGACATCCCGCTGCCGTTTGCCACGCAGGCCGACCCCAGCCGCGAGGTGCGCGGCGATGGGCTGGGGGCGCAGTGGGCGCGGCGCAAGACGCTGGCCCGCACCCGCTTCCAGCCGTCGCCGGGGCCGCATTCGGGCATGGGCCTGGACCTGTACGCCCAGGCCACCAGCCCCATGCGGCGCTACCTGGACCTGGTGGTGCACCAGCAACTGCGCGCCGCGCTGACGGGCCGGGAACCCCTGGACGGCAAGGTGGTGGCCGCCCACATCGCCCAGGCCACCCTGAACGCCGACGCCACCCGACAGGCCGAGCGCCTGAGCCGCAAGCACCACACCCTGCGCTACGCCGCCACCCAGCCGGAGCGCGAGTGGGAAGCGGTGGTGGTGGACCGCCGAGGTCCGCAGGCCACCCTATTGA
This sequence comes from Deinococcus radiopugnans ATCC 19172, assembly GCF_006335125.1. Taxonomy (NCBI): domain Bacteria; kingdom Thermotogati; phylum Deinococcota; class Deinococci; order Deinococcales; family Deinococcaceae; genus Deinococcus; species Deinococcus radiopugnans. The sequence continues at coordinate 47,444 of NZ_VDMO01000015.1, read as the reverse complement.
TTCCCGAACTGGCCTACGATCTGCCCCTCAGCACACCCGCGCCGGTGGGCACGGTGCTGAAGGTCCGGCTGGTGGACGTGAATCTGCCTGCCCTGAGCATGCGCGCCCGCACCGTTTAAGGGTTCATCCCACCCGCGCCCCGAATGAGTGGCTGACGACCTGAACAGGCTTTACGCCTCGTCAGCACCTCACTTCCTTTGAGGGAAGTGCTATTCATACTCAGTTCAATACAGCCAGAACAGAAATGCACCCGTGATGTTTAACCCAGACACGAAAAACAACGTTGAACACGCACATTTCACGCCTCGAAACCTGCTTCATCTTTCATTCATGCGGCCCCTCCTCTGCTTAAACTGCCAGACATGACCGCCGTGAGCCGGGTATTGAACGACATCGTGTCCCTGCGCATGAGTCACTGTCGCGCCGAACAGGCCGCCGGGGCCGCCCAGTACCACCTGGCCGTGCAGCACTACCGCGCCTGTCTGGAGGCCGCCGAGTGCCGCCAGGACTGCCAGGCGGTGCAGTTCTTCGCCCTGAAGCTGTCGGGCTGCTACGAGCAGATGGGTCTGCCGGAAAAGGCCGCGCACTTCCGCGCCCTGGCGAATGTCGAGGACCTGCCGGGTCTGCTGGGCTGAAGCGCAACCCACAGCCACCGACACACGTACTTGGCAACATGTTCAGAACGCTGCTGCTCACGCTGACCCTGGCGACCCTGCCCGCCGCCTCCGCCTCTTCGGTGACGCTGGGGGCGGGCCAGAGCGCGGCGCTGAACGGCGCGAAAGTCACGCTGCTGCGTGTCACCGACAGCCGCTGCCCGCTGACCGCCATCTGCGTCATGGCGGGCAACGTGAAGGCCAGCCTGTTCGTGGTGAGGGGAACCTCCGCGCGGCTGTACACGGTCTACCTGCCGGGTGTGCCCGTCCAGACGGCGGCGGGCAGGGTGACCCTGAAGGCGGCCACGCGGCGGGAAAGCGGCTCACCCCAGCGGCTGACCTTCGAGGTGGGGAAGTAATCTGTCAAGCGACGGTGGACGCGGGCCTGCCCCTCCCCTAGTCCCCGCCGCACCGCCCCAGACCGCACTCGCTACAGTGGCCGCATGAAGTACGTGTCGACTCGCGGCCGGCGTGATCTAGGGGGCTTTTCGGAGGTGCTGCTGATGGGCCTGGCCCCGGACGGCGGCCTCGCCATGCCGGAACGCATTCCCACGTTCAGCGCGGATGAGCTGGAGGGATTGCGCGGCCTGGACTACGCCGACCTGGCGTACGCGGTGATGCGCCCCTACATCGACGACATCCCGGAGAGTGACCTGCGCGCCCTGCTGCGGGCCACCTACCACCCGGACGTGTTTCACAGCGCCGACATCACCCCGCTGACGCCGCTGGGCGACTCGGGGCTGTTCCTGCTGGAACTGTCCAACGGTCCCTCGCTGGCCTTCAAGGACATCGCCATGCAGTTTCTGGGCCACGTGTTCGAGTACGTGCTGGAGCGGCGCGGCGAGCGGCTGAACATCCTGGGCGCCACGTCGGGCGACACCGGTTCGGCGGCGGAATACGCCATGCGCGGCAAGGCCCGCGTCAACGTGTTCATGCTCTCGCCGCACGGGCGCATGAGCGCGTTTCAGCAGGCGCAGATGTTCAGCCTCGATGAGCCGAATGTCTTCAACATCGCCGTGCGGGGCGTGTTCGACGACTGCCAGGATCTGGTGAAAGAGGTCAATGCCGACGCCGAGTTCAAGGCCCGGTACACCATCGGGGCCGTGAACTCGATCAACTGGGCGCGGGTGCTGGCGCAGGCGGTGTACTACTTCAAGGCGTACCTTGCACTGAACCTGCCCGCCGGGCAGCCGATGGATTTCAGCGTGCCGTCCGGCAATTTCGGGAACGTGTTTGCCGGGTACCTGGCAAAGCAGATGGGCCTGCCCATCGGGCAACTGGCCGTCGCCAGCAACGAGAACGACGTGCTTCATGAATTCTTTTCCACCGGGGTCTACCGGGTGCGGCGTTCGGCGCAGGTGGCGCAGACCTCCAGCCCCAGCATGGACATCGGCAAGGCGTCCAATTTCGAGCGCTACCTGTACCTGATCGCGGGGGCCGACGGCGTGCAGACCCGCGCGTGGTGGGCCGAGGTGGGAGGCTCGCGCCCCGTCGATCTGCGCGGCACGGCCCACTGGGAGGCGGTGCGGGCCAGCGGTCTGGTGGGCGGGCGCAGCAGTCACGCCGAGCGCCTGGAGACCATCCGCCGCGCCGACGAGCGCTTCGGCCGCCTGATTGATCCTCACACCGCCGACGGCCTGCGGGTGGGCGAACAGTACGCGCGGGCCGGGGTGCCGATGGTCTGCCTGGAAACCGCCCTGCCCGCCAAGTTCGAGGCCACCGTGCAGGAGGCCGTGGGCCGCACGCCGCCGCGCCCCCAGCGCTTCAAGGGCATCGAGGCGTTGCCGCGCCACTTCACCCTGCTGGACAACGACGCCGCCGCGCTGAAAGCTTTTGTGGCCGGGAAGCTGGGCCAGACCCTGCAAGCCACACCCTGAACCCCCCGCCCTACACTGGGGGGATGACGCACCTCTCCGCCACCGATGTCACGCCGCGCGCCCTGGGGTTTGCCATGCCCCCGGAGTGGGAACCGCACGCCGCCACCTGGATGAGCTGGCCGCAAGGCGACGAGCTGTGGTTCGGGCACCTGGAAGCCGTGCGCGGCGAATTTGCCGAACTGGTGCGGACGATTGCCCGTTTCGAGCCGGTGCACCTGCTGGTCAGGGACGCGGAGAGCCGCCAGGACGCCGCCGAGCGGCTGGCCGGGGCCGACGTGACCTTCCACGACGTGCCGCTGAACGACGTGTGGATTCGGGACAACGGCCCGCTATTCGTGACCCGTGAGTCCGGCGAGGTGTCCCTCGTCAACTGGCGTTTCAACGCCTGGGGCGGCAAGTTCGAGTGGGCCGAGGATGACCGCGTGCCGGAGGCGGTGGCGCGCATCCTGGGGGCCGCCCACTGGGACGTGCCGGTGGTGCTGGAGGGCGGCGCGCTGGAACTCGGCGGCGCGGGCATGGCGCTGACCACCCGCTCGTGCCTGCTGACCGACACCCGCAACCTGGGGTTGGACGAGGGCCAATACGCCGACTGGCTGCGCGAGTACCTGGGCGTTACAAAGCTGCTGTGGCTGGGCGGCGGGCTGGAGAATGACCACACCGACGGTCACATCGATACCATCACCCGCTTTACGGACGAGCGCACCATCGTGACCAGCGTGGAAGCGGACGCATCAGACCCCAACCACGCGACAATGGCGGCCAATCTGGCGGCGCTGCGGGGCATGACCGACGCCGACGGCCAGCCCTTCCGCATCGTGGAACTGCCCCTGCCTGCCGAGTATCTGGAAGGGGCGGAAGGCCGCCTGCCGCCCACCTACGCCAACTTCTACATCGGCAACGGCTTCGTGGTGGTGCCGCAGTACGGCGATCCCAACGACGCCCGTGCGCTGGAACTTCTGACCCCGCTGTTTCCGGGCCGCGAGGTCATCGGCCTGAACAGCCGCGCGATTATCGAGGGCGGCGGCTCGTTTCACTGCATGACGCAGCAGCAGCCGGTGGGGACGGTGTGGACCGGGCAGGCCTAGACCTCGGCGGCGGCTACCGCGCCCGGCCCATCGCGCTGGACACCTACCGCGCCGCCTGCGCCCGGCTGGAGGGCCAGATTTTCGGCGGCGGCTCGCTGTACGATTTTGATCCACCGTCCAAAGCGCCGCCGCCGCCCGGCGAAACGTTTGCCTGGGGCATCTCCACAGGCGAGGACCTGATCGGCTGGAGTTTCGCGCACCAGAAGGATGAACGCACGGTCTCCATGGCCGACACCGGCATCCTGCCCGAGCATCAGGGGCGCGGGCTGTACACCCGCCTGTTGCCGCATCTGCTGGACACCTTCCGGGACGCAGGCTACACGTTGGTCCAGAGCCACCACCGCGCCACCAACAACGCCGTCATCATTCCCAAATTGCGCGCCGGCTTCTTCATTCAGGGCCTGAACCTGTACGAGGGCGGGCTGAACGTGGCCCTGACGCTCAGCCTGGACCGCACGTATCGGGAGGCCATGCACGTCCGCAGCGGCTTGCGGGCAGCGCGGGGCGACGTGGCGCAGCGGCTGGGCTTGTCCTCCATTCCACTGGAGGAGACGGTCCCTTCCATCGCCGTTCCGCTACCTGAGGGTCAGGGCGAAGATACCAATCTGGGCGGCGGCTACGTTCTGCGCCCCGTTCCTTACGAGGTGTACTACGACATCTACACCGGGCTGGAAGACGCCGTGTACAGCAGCGTTTCACTGGACTGGCCGACGCCCCCCCGACTGGAGCCGCCCGAATCGCCGCGCTACGCCTGGCTGATCGGTCACGGCGGGCAGGTGGTGGGCTGGCAGTCTTCCCGCCAGTGGGACGCCCGCACGGCCTACATGGTCAACACCGGGCTGCTGCCCGCGCACCGGGGCCAGGGGCTGTACACCCGCCTGCTGCCGCCCGTGCTGGCCGCGCTGGGGGCCAGGGGCTACGCGCTGGTCCGCAGTCACCACCACGCCACCAACAACGCCGTACTGGTTCCCAAACTGCGCGCGGGCTTTCGCGTGCAGGGCCTTCAGGTGGACGATCACGGCGTCATGGCGGTCTTGATCTTCAGCTTTGAGGGACTGTACCGCGAGTACATGGACGTCCGCAGCGGCCTGAAGCGTCCGGCAGGCGAGGTGGCGCGGGCGCTGGGGCTGGAGGAGCCGTAAAAAAGCCCTCTGCGTAGACGGCAGAGGACGAATGGAGGCGAAGCGTTACGCCGTCTGCTGCGCCAGCTCCTTGTGGGCGGCCTTTTTCGCGGGACGGTTCTTCGCCCGCTTGACCGTGGCGATCCCTGCACCGGAGTGCAGAACCTCGCCGTACAGCTTCCACCACTGGCGGGCCGTGTCCAGTTCGCGGGTCAGATTCTCGAAGCGGTAGTAGGCGGCCTCTCCGCCGGGCAACACAAAGGTGGGCGTGCCGAAGACCCCGATCCCGGCGGCCTCAGCCAGATCCTGACGGAGGCTGGCGCGCAGGCCCTCATCATCCTGGCGGTCCGCAGAAAACTGCTCCAGATCGAGCTTTGCAGCCCTCGCAGCGGCCATCACCGCGTCCTCGTCCAGCGGCTTTTTCTCCGCATGAACGGCCCGGAACAGGGCCAGCGTGAAGTCCCAGCTCTGCTCCTCGCCCTGCTTTGCCGCCGCCCCCGCCGCCAGAAAGGCCAGCAGGCTGGACTGCTGAAACCGCTCGCCCGACTCTGCCGGCTGATCGGTCAGCCACCACACGGGTTCCGACTGACCGGCGTTGTCGGGGTGGTTGCCCTGCACCAGCGAGAAGTGCCGGAGCGTGAACGTCTGCTCGCCCGCCTGCCGCAGCACCTGAGCCAGCTCCACCCCGCGCCAGGCGTAGGGACAGACGAAATCGAAGAACACGTCATTGGATGGGGTCATGGGGGGGACGCTAGCACGCTGCCCGCGAGGGGACTGTCAGGCTTGCAACGCCACCGCGCCGCGCATGACCCTTGCGACTCCTGCACTCAAGGACCCGCCGATCAGGTGTGTTTCCAGCTGTCGGGGCCGTCCGAATCGCCGGGAGACAGGCCCAGCACCGTGCGGGTGGCGGAGGCGAAAAGGGAATGGTTTCACCCCAGGGGATACGGCAAGCCAGGCCGCGTCGAGGTTTAAGCTACAGCCACCATGAACCCCGACGAGCGCACCGCGCAGAATGTCCGGCTGTTCGACACGCTTGCGGCGCACTATGACCGCCTGGGCTTTCTGCCGCTGACGGCGCGGTATCTGGCGGGGCGTTTCAGGCCACAGCCGGATGAAACGCTGCTGGACGTGATGTGCGGCACCGGGACGCTGGCCCTGGCGCTGGCCGACGCGGTGGGCGCGGGCGGGCGGGTGGTGGGCGCGGACCTGTCGCCGGGCATGCTGACCGTGGCACGGAACAGGGCGGCGGGGCAGCCCCAGCTTTCATTCGCGGAGGCGGACGCGACGGCCCTGCCCTTCGCGGACGCCGAATTCGACGGCGTGGCCTGCGCCTCGGGGCTGTTCTTCGTGCCGGACATGGACGCGGCCCTGCGCGAGTGGCGGCGGGTGCTGCGTCCGGGCGGACGGGTGGCCTTCAGCTCCTTTGGCAAGGGCCTGATGGGTGACCTGTCGGGGCGCTGGCGCGTGGCCCTGGAAGGCGTGGGCTTCCATCCGGGCTTTCCGCCGCTGGGCCGCCTGCCCTCGCCGGACGCGGCAGCGGAGTTGCTGCGCGCGGCGGGTTTTGAGGGGGTCGCGGTGGACCTTCAGGAACTGCCCTACACGCTGCCCACCCCGCAGGACCGCTGGAACGACATCGAGGCAGGCATGGAAGGGGCGCCGCTGGCCTCCCTGCCGCCGGATGTTCGCCAACAGCTTCAGAACGACCACATGGCCGAACTGGAGGCCCTGTTCGCTGGACAGGCGCTGACCGTGCCCATCCCGGTGCTGGTGGCGGCGGGTGTGCGGCCAGGATAAACACACCGGGGCAGCCTCTGAGGCTGTCGAGGGCTACTCCGCGGCGCCCTCGTCCGGCGGCGTGCCGTCCACGAACACCGTGTTCTGATCGGTGTAATGCACCTGTCCGGCGGGCGCACCCCGCGGCTTCCACACGTACTTGATGCGGGTGTAGTCCACGCCCACGTTGCTGCTGCCGCGCGCCTTGCTGTTCGCGGCGGCCAGCCGGGCGGCGTACAGGATGTCCGGCTGCGCCAGCTCCTTGCCCCCGGTCCGCACCACAACATGGCTGCCCGGATAGCCCTGCGCGTGAAACCAGTAGTCCATGCTGCGCCCGATGCGGTGCGTCAGGGTGGCATTTTCCTTGTTGTTGCGGCCCACCAGCACCTCGTACCCGCCGGGAGTGGTGAAGCGCAGGCCGTACTGGCTCTTTTCCGGGCGCTCGGACTGCAGGGTGGCAGCCAGCGCGTCCAGCTCTTCCAGAGTCGCGTGTTCCAGATGGTCCACGCGGGCCTCGGCCTCGGCCAGTTCGGCGCGCAGGGCGCCTTCACGCTCCAGCAGGCGCTCGTACACGTCCTCGCGGCGACGGGCGCGGCCATAGCGCTTCTCGGCGTTCTGCACCGCGCTGAGGCTGGGGTCCAGCGCCACCGGGCGCAGGCCGCTGCCGTCGAAGGCAGGCAGCTCCGCACTGGCGCTGCCCGCTTCCACCGTGGAGGCGTAGGCCATCAGCAGGTCCGCTTCCTCGCGGTCAATGGCGGCGGCGTCCAGGCCCGCCTCGGCGCGGGACACGTCGGCCAGCTGGTTGCGGATCAGGGTCAGGCGTTTGTTCAGCGGCTCGGCCAGCGCTTTCCGCAGGGCGGCGGCCTTCTCGCTGCGGGCGGCCTCGCGGGCGCCGTCCTGCATGACGCCCTCGCTGACGGTGGGGTCCTGCACCAGGGAACGCAGCGCTTCGAGCGCCCGCAGCCAGTTTTCCTCGGGTGCCTGCGCGGCAGGGAGATTCGCCCGCCGCGCCAGCTCCGCACCCAGCAGCGGCCCCAGACCGTCCAGGCGTTCACGCCACCGTCCTATCGGCAGGGCGGCCAGAGCACGCGCCTCGGCCTCGCTCAGCGTGCGCGGGTCCAGCTTGTCGTAGGGCGGCGGCGGCGTGTACTGTCCCCCGCTGCGAATGGTGCGGAAGCGGTTGCGGCTGCCGGTGATCTCGCGGGCGGCCATGACAATCCGGCCCTCGAAGCCTTCCCCCTCTTCCAGCACCAGCAGGTTGGCGTTGCGGCCCGTGACCTCGAACAGCAGCCGGGTGGGGGCCTGATCGACGAATCCGGCCTCGCCGCCGAAATGCAGGACCAGCACGCGGTCCAACTTGAGCTGCTCGGCGCCCAGCAGTGGCCCGCGCACCCGCGCCGCCAGAAAGCGCTGAAAGGGGCTGCGCGGATCGCCCCGCAGCCGCTCACGCGAGATGAACAGCACCGGCTGCGGCGGGCGGTAGGCCAGCACCAGGTTGCGGCGCTCGCCGGGACCGGGGCCGTCCAGCAGCAGGGCGGCGGTGGTCTCGTCGGGAAAGACCCAGCCCAGCGTGTGCAGCGGCAGGTGCGGGGTCAGTTCGCCCAGCACCCTGGCCAGCATCAGCCCTTCCATGCGGCACCTCGGAAAACGTGGGGACAGGCGGTCATCCGGGCATGCTAGCGCCGGAGGGCTGGGGGCGACTCCGCATCATGGCTCAGTTTCTGCTTCCGCCGCAGCTGTCAGACTGCGTGCCTATGCTCAACCTGCCCCCTACCCTCAACGACGGTTACGCCTACACCGAGCGCATTGCCCCACGCGGCGCGGGCGTGGGCGTGCTGGCGTATCTGGCGGGGCGCTATGGGCATTCCACCGTGGAGGCCTGGCAGTCCCGGCTACGGCGCGGCGAAGTCGTGCTGGACGGCGTCACGGTTCAGGGCACGGAGGTTTTAAGGACCGGCCAGACATTGGTCTGGAACCGTCCACCGTGGCCCGAGGACGCCGTGCCGCTGCATTTTGCAGTACTGCACGAGGACGCCGCAGTGCTGGCCGTGTCCAAATCCTCCGGGCTGCCCACAGTTCCGGCGGGCGGGTTTCTGAACCACACCCTGCTGACGCTGGTGCGCCGGCAGTGGCCGCAGGCGTCGCCGCTGCACCGACTGGGACGCGGCACCTCGGGGCTGGTGCTGTTTGCCCTGACCCCCCAGGCGGGGGCGGCGCTGTCGCGGGACTGGCGCGAGAACCGCGTCCGGAAGGTTTACCGGGCGCTGGCCCAGGGCGTGGCCGAACAGGAGAGATACGCGATCACCACGCCCATCGGCCCGGTGCCGCATCCAACATTAGGCGAGGTGTACGCGGCCAGCGCGGGCGGCAAACCCTCCCACTCCACGGCGCAGGTGCTGGAGCGGCGCTCAGACCGCACGCTGTTCGAGGTAGACATCCACACGGGCCGCCCGCACCAGATCCGGATTCATCTCGCGTCTATCGGGCACCCGCTGGTGGGCGATCCACTGTACGGGCCGGGTGGATTGCCGCTGGGCGAGCTGCCAGGACTGCCGGGCGACGGCGGCTATCTGTTGCACGCGTACCGGCTGGGGTTCGTCCATCCGGTGACTGGTCAGCAGATGACGCTTGAGACCCCAGCGCCCGACGAACTGAACGTCGGTTAATCCAGGCCGCTTCTGCCCAGACCGCCCTTGAGCAGCATTTTCTGGAGGCGCTCGTCGCCAACCGTGAACTCCTCGCCGTAGATTAACGTGGCTGAATTCCAGCCCTGAGCAAGCGCAATATTGACAAACAGGTGGTAACGACTGCCTGACGAGTACTGGCTGGTGCAGGACAGCTCACCCTTCGCCGTCGCGGCGACGCTGGAGTACAGCAGCATCTCGGAGGCGTTGAAATACTGCGTGAACGGCCTGAAGGTGGTATAGGGTGGCAGAGGCGAGAACTGGGGCTGAAGGGGTGCCGCCGCATCGGCGCTGTTGCGGGCAACGTAGAACCCGGTCAACTCGGCGGCCTCCGCGTCCGGCACACTGACCACCAGCGTGTCCACGGAGCAGTCGGCGTCCCCAAAGATGTTGAACGCCCGCACAAGCTGGCGCAGGGGCACAGTGGCGGGCAGCCCTGAAGAGGGCAAGGGGGCAGGCGGCTGCGCGGGAAGCACGACGGTGTAGTTGCCTCCGCCGTCGATGGTGCCCACCACCGTCTTCTGCGGCCAGTCCAGCGACACGGGACGGGAACTGGAGATGGACCAGCGGGCGACGTGCCCGCTCAGCGTCGGTGTCCGTCCCAGCGGGCCGCTCGTCGGAGCCTTTGCCAGCACCTCCGAAAAATCCGCGTCCGACACGGCCAGACTGGGTTCGCTGGGTACATTGAACGCCTCGCAACCGCAGAGGACGAGTGCCAGGACGATGGGCAGACCGATGCGCGACATGCTGGAGTAGATCACACCTGTCCTTTACCTGGACGCACATTTCTGGACTGCCCGGCCACAGCTAGCGCTGCGTGTTCACCGTATAAGTCCCGTCCGCATTGCCTGTGAAGGTCACCGTGCCGTTCTGATCGGTACGGTAGATGCGGACGCCGTTTTGCCGGTACAGGTCCAGCGCCGTCTTCGTGGGATGCCCGTAATTGTTCTCGCCCACGCTGATGACCACGTTTTCCGGGCGCACCACCGCCAGCCACGCCGCGCTATCACCGTTGGCCGCGCCGTGGTGGATGCTCTTGTAGGCCTGGAACGGCCCCCGGATCTCGTCCCTGTCCTGCTCCAGCCACGCCGCCGTCTCCTTCAGCTCGCTGTCGCCGGTCATCAGGGCGCGGAAGTCGCCGAATTGCAGGGCCACGCCGACACTGTTGTCGTTCTGCGCGTCGCCCACGCCGGAGGGCGGGCCAATCACCTGCACTTTCACACTGCCCAGGTTGATCAGCTGGTTGCTGGCCTTCTTGAAGGTGGTCTTCTGGGCCTGCAACGCGTCCACCAGCCGCTCCCAGGTCTTGGTGGTCCCGCCCAGCCCGTTGTTGATGAACAGCGTCGGTTTGGCCCGGGCCGCCGCCACCAGTCCTGCGATGTGGTCGGCGTCGGCGTGGGTGGCCACCATCACGTCGATCTTGTCGATGCCGTAGGTTTTCATGTGGTCTTCCATGCGCGATATGCTGCGGCCCCCGTCGATCAGCATGGTCTTGCCCTCGGGACTGCGGACCAGCACCGCGTCGCCCTGACCCACATCCAGAAAGCGCACGGTGACCTGGCCCTGGGGGGTCGCGCCGCCCTCAGCCTTGTCCTTGCCCTTGCCGGTCATGCCGTTACACGCCGCCAGCGAGACGGTCAGCGCCAGCACAACCAGGCCCGCGATATCCGCCGGGCTGGGGCCGCGCCTGCGCCCCCAGCGGGCAGGCCTGCGGGCGGCTGCCTTGCGGGAGGCGGCCCCGCCAGTTCTGGGGGCGGCCTTTTTTCCAGCCGCCCGCTTCCCAGTCTCACTCTTTTCAGCGCCTTTCTTCCCAGCCGCCTTCTTCCCCGGCGCTTTCTTCTTCGGAGGCTTGTCGCTCATACCGTGATCTCTCCATCCTCTTCACGCAAATCAGATTCGGCGTTGTTCAGGGCCTCCAGCCGCGCCTGCGCGGTTTCGCGGCGCTCCATGGTCTCGGCCACCAGAATACGGACGGTCACGCCGTCCGGGCCGTCCTGCACGTCCAGCAGGTCACCCTCACGCAGGGCCCCGGGCAACACACGCAGCGGCAGATCGAACGTCGTGCCGTCCTCGCGTTCCAGCCGGGCCAGCGGGCCGTGCGGGCCGTCCTCGATGCCGTCCACGGTCCAGCGTTCCGGGGACCGGTGTGTGGCAGGCGGCGACACCGCAGGCAGAGATTCGACCGTCTGACGTTCACCCGCCGCAGCCGCCGCAGCATCCTCTGGCAAAGCGTTCTGATGATGGTCCGCTTTCTTCACGTCCACAGCGTAGCGCCCCGCCCATCCACAAACCTGACGGTCTGGCCGGTGGGCCTAGGCGATCTGGCCTAACGGGGCCATCGGCTCACATTCCCGCTTCCCTTTCGGCCCCGTTCGCGGCAAAGTGGGAGGGTTCAACAACCCAGGCCACCACCCCACCACAGGAGAACCCGTGACTGCACCGACCGCCTCCACCCCCCGATTGCTCGACCCCCACCTGGCCGCCGAGGTTCTGCAGGCCGCCCGCGCCGGCGGGGCCGATTTTTCCGAACTGTTCGTGGAAGACACCGTCAACACCACGCTGCGCCTGCACCAGGGCGAGGTCAAGGACGCCGGGGGCGGCAACCTGTTCGGCGCGGGCCTGCGGCTGCTGTACGGCACGCGCGTGGTCTACGCCTACACCAACGACGTGACCGCGAACGGCCTGAGAACGCTGGCCGACTCGGTGGCCCGCGCCCAGTCCGGGCAGGGCGAGGTCAGCCGTGACGGCGTGGGCGGGCTGGATTTCCGTACCGTAGACGTCCAGCCCCTGTACGTGGCCCGCGAACACCCGCTGACCGTGCAGCGCCGCGAGAAGCTGGCCCTGATGCGCCGGGCACACGGGGCAGCGGCGGGCGTAGGCGACGTGAAGACGGTGGACGTGACCTACCTCGACCGCGTGCAGCGCGTGCTGATCGCCAACTCCGACGGGCTGTGGGCCGAGGACGAGCGGGTCTGGACGCGGCTGGTGGTCAGCGCCATCGCGCAGGACGGCACCTTCCGTGAAAACGGCCATTACGGCCCCGGCGCGGGTCAGGGCCTGGAATTCTTTGAAACAGTGACCCCTGAGAGCGTCGGTGCAGAGGCCGCCCGCATCGCCAACGCCATGCTGCGGGCGGACTACGCCCCTGCCGGGAAGCTGCCCGTCGTGATCGGCAACGAGTTCGGCGGCGTGATCTTCCACGAGGCCTGCGGCCACAGCCTGGAAACGACGGGGGTGGAGAAGAACGCCAGCGTCTTCGCCGACAAGATGGGCCAGCGCATTGCCCACGAATCGGTCACCGCCATCGACGACGGCACCATCGCCGGCTCGTGGGGCATGGTCAACGTGGACGACGAGGGCATGCCGTCACAGCGCACGGTGCTGATCGATAGGGGCGTGCTGACCTCGTTCATCGTGGACAAGGTGGGCGCCCTGAAAACCGGCCACGCCCGCACCGGCAGCGGACGGCGGCAGAACTACACCTTCGCCCCGGCCAGCCGCATGCGCAGCACGTTCATCGACAACGGCACCCAGACCCCCGACGAGCTGATCCGGGGCGTGAAACACGGCCTCTACGCCCGCAAGATGGGCGGCGGCAGCGTGACCCCCGGCACCGGGGACTATAACTTTGCCGTCAACGAGGCGTACATGATCCGCGACGGCGAGCTTGCCGAGCCGATCAAGGGCGCCTCGCTGGTGGGCAACGGCGCGCAGGACTTGAAGAACATCGTGGGCGTGGCAGACGACTTGTCGCTGGGCCAGGGCATGTGCGGCAGCATCTCGGGCAGCATTCCCACCGACGTGGGGCAGCCGCACGTCCTGATCAGCGAAATCACCGTGGGAGGCCGCGCATGACCCGAATGGAACCGGACCGCACCGAACAGTTGACGATTGAGGCCGCCCGCAGCCACCTGCTGACGCGGGCCGGGGAGCGGGGCGTGGCCCTGGAAGTCTTCGCCCAGCGCCAGAGCAGCACCAGCGTTCAGGCGTTCGGCGGCGAGGTCAGCGAGTTCAAGCTGGCGAACCGTCAGGGCGTGGGGCTGCGGGCACTGGTGGGCGGCGCGTGGGGCTACAGCTTCAGCGAGAACCTGTCGCGCCCCGCACTGGACCGGGCGCTGGACAGCGCCGTGGAAAACGCCGAACTCACCGCACCTGAACGCGGCGCGGCGCTGGTGGCCTGGGGCGAGCCGCCCGCCCTGGATCTGTACGGCGAGGGCCTGAGCGGCGTGACCGTGGAGCAGAAGGTGGGGGTGGCCCTGGCGCTGGAGTCGGCGGCGAAGGGGGCCGACGCCCGCGTAACCAGCGTCGCCTACGGCGGCTATCAGGACGGCGACGTGCACGGCCTGATCGCCAACACCCAGGGGCTGGAACGCCAGGACGCGCAGCTGTACGCCATGCAGTACGTCTACCCGCTGGTCAGCGAGGACGGCCAGACCAAGATGAGCGGCGACTGGCAGTTCACCCGCGAGTTCACCGATCTCGATCCCACCCGCACGGCGCTGAGCGCGGTGGAGAAGGCCACCCGCCTGCTGGGCGCCAGGCCCGCGCCCAGCGGCACCTTTCCCGTCGTCTTCAGCGGCGAGTGCCTGGCTGAGCTGCTGATGCTGTTCTCGCCGATGTTCAGTGGCCGCATGGTGGAGGAGGGCAAGTCGCCGCTAGCGGGCCGCCTGGGCGACAGCATCGCCAGCCCGCTGGTGACCCTGGTGGACGACGCCACCCTGCCGCGCGGCCTGAGTTCGCGCGCCTTCGACGCCGAGGGCTGCCCCAGCGCCCCGCTGACGCTGGTGGACGCCGGACGCCTGAGCGCCTTCATGCACAACCAGGACACCGCCGCCCGCGCCGGCACCGTCAGCACCGGCCACGCCAGCCGCCACGGGTACCAGGGCACCGTGGGCGTCGGCCCCAGCAACCTGATGCTGAGGGCCGGAGAGACGCCCACAGCACAGGTGACGGCGGGGCTGACCGGCGTGCGCGTGACCGGCGTGTCGGGCGGCCACGCAGGGGCCAACCCCATTACCGGGGATTTCAGCCTGGAGGCCGAGGGCTTCTGGTTCGAGGGCGGCACGGAACAGCATCCCCTGGAGGTCTTTACCGTGGCCGGGAACATCTTGGACGTGCTGGCAGGGATCGAGGCGGTGGGCGACGAGCTGGAGTGGTCAGAGTGGTCTGCCGGGGCGCCCGCCGTGCGCGTGGGGGCGCTGGGCATCGGCGGAAGCTGAGCCAGACTGGATCACGATAACCGCTCGCCTGCCCGCACCGGGCCGCCCAGCACGTTCTGCGGCGGCGCGAGCGGGCAGCTCCAGCGGGAATCGTAAAAGCAGGACGGGTGGTAGGCGAAATTGAAGTCCAGCCGCAGTGCGCCCGACGCCGTGCCATTCAAAGACAGGCTGCCCAGATCGGCACTCTTGGCGGTGTCCAGCAGGTAGCGCCCGCCGCCATAGCTTTCCTGCCCGCTGGTGGCGTCCCGAAACGGCAGAAACACGCCGCCGCCATATACGTCGATCCAGTACACGTCCAGCGTGCCTATCGGCAACGTGACCTGCCCGAAGCGCACCAGGGACATGTCCTGGCCTGTCGAAGAGGGGACGGTCAGGCGTTCCTGCGGGCCAGAGGTATCCACCCGCGCGCTGAACGCCAGCGCCGGATCGTAGGGCCAGCACGGCAATGACGCGAAAGCGGCCCGCGCCGCCGCGTCCAGCGGGGACTGCGGGTGGGCCTTGAACAGGGCATTGCGGCCCGTCTGCCACAACTGATGCGCTGCCTGTGGATCACGCGGCAACTCGGCCCGCACGCGGGCGTACAGGGCGCTGACCTCACGCCGCCAGTCAAGGAGGTCAAGCCACGCCGTGGGTGCGCCAGAAGACATGCCGACACCCTACGCGGTCTTCATGGCCCTCTTATCGGGTCAAAGGGACACTTTGAGGCAGACCTGGGGCGTATCCTCCCCTCATGAAGTGGCTTCGTGACCAGACCCTGAGCGATGTCGTGGACAAGGTAGAGGCGGGCGAGCGCCTGACCTTCGAGGACGGCCTGCGCCTGTTCCACACCCGTGACCTGAACGCGTTGATGCGGCTGGCGAACATCCGCAAGGAGCGCATGCACGGCGACAAGGTGTTCTTCGTCCACTCGATGCGGCTGGAATTTACCAACATCTGCTACGTGGGCTGTACCTTCTGCGCCTTCGCCGCCCACAAGAACGAGGAACGCGCCTGGGACTACAGCCCCGAGGAAGTGGTGGCCCAGGTGCGCCGCCGCTACCTGCCGGGCATCACCGAACTGCACATGAGCAGCGGCCACCACCCCAACCACAAGTGGGAGTATTACCCCGCGATGGTGCGCGGGCTGCGCGAGGCGTTCCCCGACCTGCAGGTCAAGGCCTTTACCGCCGCCGAGATCGAGCACCTGAGCAAGATCAGCAAGAAGCCCACGCTGGAGGTGCTGCGCGAGCTGAAGGATGCGGGCCTGAGCGCCATGCCGGGCGGCGGCGCGGAGATCTTCGCCGACCGCGTTCGCAAGCAGGTGGCGAAGAACAAGGTCAAGGCCGACAAGTGGCTGCAGATTCACCGCGAGGCCCACAGCCTGGGCATGCGCACCAACGCCACCATGCTGTACGGTCACATCGAGACGCTGGAGGAACGGCTGGATCACATGGATCGCCTCAGAAAAGTGCAGGACGAGACGGGCGGCTTTCACGCCTTCATCCCGCTGGCCTTTCAGCCGCTGGGCAACACGCTGGCGCAGAACCTGGGCAAGACCGACTTCACCACCGGCCTGGATGACCTGCGAAATCTGGCGGTGGCGCGCATCTACCTCGACAATTTCCCGCACATCAAGGGCTACTGGGTCATGATCGGCAGCGAGCTGACGCAGGTGTCCCTGGACTGGGGCGTCTCCGACATCGACGGCACCATTCAGGAGGAACACATCGCCCACGCGGCGGGGGCCACCAGCCCGATGGCGCTCTCGGAGGCGGGCATGATCCGCATGATCCAGCACGCCGGACGCACCCCGGTGCTGCGCGACGCGTACTACAACGAGTTGCAGACTTTTGCGAAGACCGGAGCCGAGGCCGCCGATTAACGCGGTGCCCTCCCCTGTTCTGGCCGCCTGGGAGCCTGACCGTGCTGCCGCTCAATGACACCTCCCAGGCGGATCTCGACGCCGTGCTGCTCCTGGATGACCGCTGGAACGCCGCCTATCACCGCCGCAGCCCGCAGGAGATGGCAGAGGTGCTGGCCGACGACTGGCTGGCCTTCTTCCCGGACGGTCAGGTGGTTTTCAAGCGGGACGCGCTGGACGGCATGGCCCGCAACCCGCCCTCTACCCTCGTCTTCGAGCGCCACGCCTCGCGCGTGTTCGGCGACACGGCCATCACGCGCGGCACGTTGTACGCCGACGGTGAACGCATCCAGAGCTTCCTGCGGGTGTACGCCCGGCGGACAGACGAATGGCACGCGGTGAGCGTGCAGGTGGTGCCATGAAGACTCGCTGCGCTCGTGGTCTGAGGGTCAAACAGACTAAAGGTCTAGGGGCAGGCGATCCCCCATCCCTCAGACCTTTAGACCCTCAGACCCTTAGACCGACGCGGAGCGCCCCATGACCTACCGAGCTGGATGGATTCACTTCACCAACGTCGCCCCGATTCTCGATTCGCTGGACCTGCCGCCGGGCGTCAGTGCCATTACCGGCGTGCCGACGCAGATGAACGCGGCGCTGCTGGCGGGCGAGGTGGACATCGCCAACATCAGTGCGGTGGAATTTATCCGCCACGCCGACATTCTGGAAGCACTGCCGGATTTCAGCGTCAGCGTGCTGGGGCCGGTGTACTCGGTCAATCTGTTCCACACCCGTCCGCTGGCCGATCTGCGCCGGATCGCCCTAACCGCGCAGTCGGCCATGAGCGTGGCGCTGCTGGAGGTGCTGCTGCGTGAGCGCGGCCTCTCCCCCGTGCTGGAACGCGCCGAGGGCGAGGCCGAGGAGTTGCTCCAGCAGGGCTACGACGGCGTGCTGCGAATTGGCGACAGCGCCCTGCGCGAGTGGTACCGCGTGGTGGGGCCACTCACCAACGAGCGCACTATGACCACGCTGCCGGACAGCGGACGCGGCATCACGGTCACCGATCTGGCCGAGGACTGGTTTCGTCTGACCGGGCACCCCTTCGTGTTCGCCGTGTGGGCCTACCGCAAGAATCGCCCGCCCCCGCCAGAGCTGGTGCAGGCCATGCGCGTGGCCCGCCGGGAGGGCATCGGGCACTTGGCCGACGTGGCGGGGCGGCACGCGGCCAAACTGGGGCTGCCCGAGCGGGTGGTGCAGCACTACCTGTGGAACTTCCGGTACCACCTGGAAGCGCCAGATCGGTTGGGCCTGAAGGAATTCGCCGCCAAAGCCGTGCCTGGCCACGCGCCACTGTGCTTCGGCCAGAGGCCAGGGGAGGGCTGAGCTGCACGCCACCACAGCCATAAAAAAGAGAGCCTCGCAAGGCTCCCTCTTTTTTGAAGTTCAAAGCTCACGGGTCTCTCCCCGCTCCTCTGTTCGCACGTCCGTTTTTAAGGTTCCCGGAGGTGGACGTCGCCCTCAAGTGCATATGTACATCGTGGTCTGCACAGCATGGCTCTTTCAAGCCAGAACGCTCAATATATTCCGTGGCCGCAAAAATGTCAAGCACGCCTGATCCTGAACCCGGTTCAACCGCAGGCGCTACACTGCCGGGCATGACGTATCAAACCGTTCGCCTGTCGCGGCAGGGCGAGGTGGCCACCCTGACCCTCAGCGCCAAGATGGGCAGCATGGGGCCGGACTTCTGGCGCGAGATGCCGCAGGCGCTGGCCGAACTGGGGGACGCCCGCGTGCTGATCGTGCGCGGCGAGAAAATCTTCAGCGCCGGGCTGGACGTGAAGACCAACGCGGGCCAGATCGGGCCGGTGCTGGGTGACGTGGTGGGGTTCAAGGCCGTGGTGGCCGAGATGCACGCCGCCACCGAGGGGCTGGCCGCACTGCCCATTCCGGTGATCGCCGCTGTGCACGGCTGGTGCATCGGCGCGGGGCTGGAGCTGATCAGCGGGGCGGATATCCGGCTGTGCAGCAGCGACGCCCGCTTCAGCCTGCCGGAAGTCAAGCTGGGCATTGCCGCCGATCTGGGCGGGTTGCAGCGCCTGCCGCACCTGATCGGACGCGGGCGCACCGCGCATCTGGCGCTGACCGGCGAACCCATCGACGCCGAGACTGCCGAGATCTGGGGCCTGGTCACCGAGGTGATGGACACGCCCGACGAGTTGTTCCGGCGGGCCGAGGAACTGGCCGCCCAGCTGGTGGCCCTGTCCCCGAAAGCGCTGGAAGGCACCAAACGCGCCCTGACTGACGATCTGCCGCACGCCCAGAGCCTGAGCAATGCCGTGGAGTGGAACGCGCATCACATGACGCTGGAAGGTTTGCAGAACGCGCTGAAGAAGTAGTTCAGGGCAAGACTCAGCCCCGCCCCGAGGCCACCGCGAAATCGTCGGTGGCCTTGTTGCCGTCGGCGCTATGCTGCGGCCCGTGAGACACCTTGCCCGCCCCCTGTCCCTGTGCCTGCTGCTGGCCGTGGGCGCGGCGCAGGCGGTGGGCACCGCTCAGGCCGCAGCGCCGGCCGGACAGACCGCCACCCTGAGCGTGATCTTCGGGTTGCGTGACCTGCTGGTGAACCGGGACGCCCCCAACACCGTGCGGCTCACCACCCCCTGGGGACAGGTCAGCGGAGCCGTCAATGGCCCGCCGCATCTCGACGCGAAGTACCGCGAGTATTACGGCCGTGTGCGGCCCCTGAGCCTGCAGGTGCGGGTGCCGCCGGGGACCCGGCCGGGCCTGTACCCAGCCAGCTTGAGCGCCCGCCTGTTCACCTGCAATCAGCACCGTGGGCTGTGCATCCAGCGGGAAGCGAAGGTACCGGTCAGCCTTCAGGTGGTGGCGGTGGGTGAGACTGGTCAGGACCGCCCGCTCCGCCTGACCGACGCTTCGCTTGCCCCTCCAGGACGTTGGCGCTAAGGCGAGGGTCAAGTCCCATACCTGCTCCCTGGCACAGTCACTCCCGGCCCCAGCCATTCACAGTCTTGCCGCAAAGGCGGAGTGGGTACTGCAGCAGAGACAGCTGTAGCCCACAAAACCAAGAGCGGAGAGTCACTTTTATCATATTACTCATAGTCTGATTTTGGATTATGAGCGCCAGAAGGCAAGACCACAGGAGGCTCCACGATGACCCCTACCACCCGCACGGCCCCCCTCCCCCACCTGAGCGACGAGAACCTGATTCTGGACACCGACAGCTACAAGAGCAGCCACTTCCTGCAGTACCCCCCCGGCACCACCCGGCTGTTCTCGTACCTGGAATCGCGCGGCGGGCGCTACCCAGTTACGCGCTTTTTTGGACTGCAATACCTGCTGGACCGGTACCTGACGCGCCGCATCACCGCCGAGATGGTGGAGGAAGCCCGCAGCGTGATCGAACCGCACGGCGAACCGTTCCCCTACGACGGCTGGATGCGGGTGGTCAACGTCCACGGCGGGCGGCTCCCGCTGGAGGTGCGGGCCGTGCCCGAGGGGACGCTGGTGCCCATCCACAACGTCCTGATGAGCGTGACCAACACCGATCCCGAGCTGCCGTGGCTGGTGGGCTGGTTCGAGACCATGCTGATGCGGGTGTGGTATCCGACTACCGTCTGCACGCAGAGCTGGCACATCCGCCAGATCATCGGCAAGGCGCTGGAGGAAACCTGCGACAACCCGGCGACGGAACTGCCCTTCAAACTGCACGACTTCGGCAGCCGGGGCGTGAGCAGCCGCGAGAGCGCGGGCCTGGGCGCCCTGGCGCATCTGGTCAACTTTCAGGGCAGCGACACCCTGGAAGCGCTGCGGGTGGCCCGCAACCACTACGACGCCGACATCGCGGGCTTTTCCATCCCCGCCGCCGAACACAGCACGATTACCAGCTGGGGCAAGGAGCATGAGGTGGATGCCTACCGCAATCTGGTGGCGCAGTTCGGCAAGCCGGGCGGGCTGTACTCGGTGGTCAGCGACTCGTATGACCTGAAATACGCCATCAACACCCACTGGGGCGAAACGCTGCGTCAGATGGTCATCGACAGCGGCGGCACGCTGGTGGTGCGCCCCGACAGCGGCGAGCCGCCTGCAATGGTCAGGCTGGCGGTGCGCGCCCTGGCCGCCAAATTCGGCACCACAGTGAACGGCAAGGGCTATCAGGTGCTCAACCATGTGCGCGTGATTCAGGGCGACGGCATTGACGAGCAGACCATCACCCAGATTCTGCAAAACCTGCTGATCGACGGCTTTTCCGCCGAGAACGTCACCTTCGGCATGGGCGGGGCGCTGCTGCAAAAGGTAGACCGCGACACCCAGCGTTTTGCCTACAAGGCCAGCGCGGGCCTGATCGACGGTGCGTACCGGGGCATCTACAAGGATCCCGTGACCGATCCCGGCAAGCGCAGCAAGGATGGCGTGCTGGACCTGGTCATGGAAAATGGCCGCATGACCACGCGCGCCTATTACACCTTCGACACGGATTTTCCCGGTTCGTTGATGCGGACGGTGTACAGGGATGGAGAGTTGCTGGTGCGGGATTCACTGGAGGAGATTCGGGGGCGTGGGTAATATGGATACAAAATCAGCTCTTGCATATATCGCAAGCGTCTACAGATCAATTTCGGAAACAGACGATAAATCAGATATATCTCTATTCGCTGTTGCGCTTAAATACTCCGAACTGAGGCCTGATCTTCAAGAAGTATTTCCTCATATTTTCTCATTCATGCCTGGAATTACTCTCCCGCAAACTAAGCATACGGAGTATGGCTCTTACGCTAAGTCGGAGGGAATAAAATCAATAGAAGTAGAGACTAAAGCTTTTCTTGATTTCTGGTCAACACTCAATTCAAAAAATACGTCCATCTCCCCTCTCCCGAAAAAAGTATTTATATCTCATGGAAGAAAAGAAGATTGGCGAAAAGTTCAGGAGTACGTCGAGCGTACTCTAGAGATTCCAACTCTTGAATTGGCCCAAGAGGCAAATAAGGGCAGGACAATCTTTCAGAAACTCGTCGACGAGTCAGATAGTTGCGGCTACGCAATTATAATAATGACTGGAGATGACCTGACTACCGATGAACAGATAAGAGCCAGAGAGAACGTCATTCACGAGCTTGGCTATTTTCAGGGAAAGTATGGGCCAGATAGGGTTTGCCTTTTACACGAAGAGGGCGTAAATATACCCACCAACATTGCCGGATGGGTTTATATACCTTTTCCCGAGGGAGGAATTGAAGCTGCCTTGGGAGGAATTACACGCGAACTGAAACACTTGTGAACGCCCTCACCCCCCTCCTCCCCGCCCTGCACACCCTCGAACCTTTAGGGTTGCCGTCCGAATCATTCAAAACGTGGTTCGCTTCGGCCAACCCCGAACAGGCCGCCCGCCTCGCCCGGCATCTGGAGGCCGAATTCCGCTCGCTGGCCGGGGCCTACGCGGACAGCGTGGATCACGCCTACCTGCGCTCGGAGGCCTTCCGGGCCAACGTGGTTCAGGCGGTACGCACGGCAGAGGTGGCCGAGTCGGAGGCCAAACTGCGCTTCATCGCCCGCGCCCTGGCCGGCTGCCTGCTGAATTTCCCGCCACCCGCGCCCGACAAGTTTCAGACGCTGCGGATTATTGGGGAGCTGTCGGACCGCGAAACGCATGTGTTTGTGGGCCTGTTCGATTTGCTTGACCCGATAGAGCCGTTCGAGGATCGTCTTCCCGCAGGCACAACAGCGACGGTGGCGGGCCTGTCCCGGCAGGAATTCGCGGCGGCGCTGCTTGGATTGGGGCAACTGGGGGTGCTGGTGCGGGAGGACAGCGACTGGAAACTCACGGCACTGGCGCGGCAGATGGGTGCGCTGACGAGGATTGGAGGGGAGATCGATTGACCCCGTCTAGCGTAGGTCTCGCATGTAGTCGGTATGCACACGCTCCAGCAGTTCGGCCCGGCTGGCGTGGGGGAAATTGCGTCGCTTGGCCGTCACGCCGCGCTCAATGGCTCCACGATTGTTCCGGGTCACGGTCAGCAGTTTTTGCAGCCAGAACTCCTCCTGTGAAGGTGAAGGCAGGCCCTCAGAGCGCGGGGAACCACGCCGCCCCGCGACAGATTTCCCCACCTTTCCCCGGCTGAGCAGCAACAAGACGGCCCAGAACAGGGCCAGGAGAGCCAGAAAGACCGCTGCCGACATGCCCGCAATCTACGGACGACACTCTTTCCGCTCTGGCACAGCCCAGTTCCTTTGAGGAGCATTTATGAACATTCTCGGCCTCACCCTTCCGCCCCTCGCCCTTGATCTGGCGGGCGGCCTGTGCGTCCTGGTCAGCCTGTATTACCTGTGGGGCAAGGCCAGCACGTACTGGCACTGGAGCAACGCCTCGCTGCTGCCGTACTTCCTGCTGTTCCTGGCGGGTGGGCAGTGGATGCTGGCGGGGTTGCAGGTCACCTACCTGCTGTTCGGCATTCACGGCCTGTACCTGTGGCATCTGGAGGCCCGGCGCGCACGCGGCGAGATTCGCTTCAACGAGGCCGGATGGTACGGCGTGACCTGGGCCGCCAGCCTGCTGATCTTCGCGTACACGGTGGTTCTGACCGACTTTGCCGACGTGTGGAACGGCGTGCAGTTCGCGGCGGTCACGCTGGCTTTAGTCGCCAACTTCGCCACGACGCGCCGCTGGGCCTGGGCTTGGCCGGTGTGGGTGGTGGTCAATGCCGTGCAGGCCGTGTACTTCTGGCACACGGGGTACTGGGTGCTGTTCGGTCTGCAATTCATTCTGGCGGCCATGAGCCTCTACGGCTGGAAACAGTGGCGACAGGACGAGGCGCGGGAAGTGGCCTTTGCCTGACTCCACATCAAGATTCAGACACGCCCTGATCGTCGGCAAGTTCGCTCCTTTCCACAAGGGCCACATGCGGCTGCTGGAGCGGGCGCTGGCCGAATGCGAACGGGTCAGCGTGTGGGTCTACAGCCGCCCGGACTTTCCGCACATGCCCTCGCCGCTGCGCCGGGGCTGGATCCGCGAACTGTTTCCTGCCCGGCTGTTTCCAGGTCTGGAGTTGCTGCCCGACGCGCCCAATCCGCCGATGAACGACGAGCCGGATGCCGTTCACCGGGCCTACGTCCGCCGCGTTCTGGACGGTTGGGGGATTCACCCCGACGCCGTGTACACCAGCGAGGGCTACGGCGACGCGCTGGCGGCGGAACTGGGCGCGGCGCATGTGTGTGTGGATGCGGCGCGGACGGCGGTGCCGATTAGCGGCACGCGGCTCAGGGCCGACATTCATACCCACCGTCAGTTTCTCGATCCCGCCATTTACGCCCATTTCGTGCAGAGGGTCGTGCTGCTGGGCGCGGAAAGCACCGGCAAAAGCACGCTGACACGGGCGCTGGCCAAAAGCTGCGGCACCACGTCCGCCCGCGAGTATGGCCGCGACGTGTACGAGCGCGAGGACGGCCACCTGTCGCCCGAACACTTTCTGGAAATCGCCCTGGGCCACCGCGCGCTGGAGGATGAGGCCGCCCGCACCCCTGGCGTTAATCGCTGGGTCTTCTGCGACACCAATGCCGCCACCACGCTGATGTGGTCTTACCTGCTGACCGGCACGGCCCTACCCGAACTGCACGCGCTGGCCGATGCCTGCCGCGCCCGCTACGCCCACACCGTCCTGTGCGCCGACGATCTGGCCCACGAGCAGGACGGCTGGCGGGCCAACGCGGCAGTTCGCACCGTGCAGCAGGGCTTTATTCGGCAGGAGCTGGGGACCAGGGGCATCCCATTCCTGGAAGTGCAGGGTGGTGTGGCGGCGCGGGTGGCACAGGTGCGGGCGGCGTTGAAGCTCTAGCCACCGTATTCCGCGTCCGTCACCTTCGCCATCCACACCGTTTCGCCCGCGTTGATGGCGAGGTGTTGCATCAGCGAATCGGGGGCCGCGCCGTGCCAGTGTTCCTCGCCCGCGTCAATCTGCACCACGTCCCCGGCGGTCATGGTCAGGGCCGCCTCGCCGCGCTTCTGCACCCGGCCCACGCCGCTCAGGACGACCAATGTTTGCCCTTGCGGGTGCGTGTGCCACGCCGTCCGCGCGCCGGGGGTGAAGGTCACACGCAGCACCCCCTCGGCCTGCCGTTCCATCCAGACCTGTCCGGTGAAATTGGCCTCGGGAGCGGGGCGGGCGGTCAGTTCTTGGCTGGGGATGTGTTTCATGCGGTTCAGGCTACGCTGCCCGCCTCGGACTAGCGAAAAATGAAGCTCCGCCCAAGAGCTCGCCCCGGAATTTGCACATGAATCTCAAGAAAGCTAAGGTCATGACCTCGCCAGATGTCGCCGCAATTGCCACCTACCTGACTGCGCCTCCCTACCACGCCGAGGTCACGGAGGCCCTGTCGGCCCTGTTCTTCTTCGCGCCGCCGGATGCCAGGCAGCCCGCCGATCACCGCAGGCCCTTCGCCACCCTCGTGATCAGCGATGACCATGATGCGGCCTCAGACCTGAACCGGCCCGGCGTTTTCCGGCTGAACATCGGGGTGGGGCGCTCCACCTTTCAGCAGCTGTTTGCTGGAGAACAGCCGCAGGCGTTCACCGCGCTGGACACCCTGATGCCGCACCCGGTGTATGCCGGCGCCCACTGGGTCTGCGTGTTGAATCCCAGCACCGCGACATTTGACAGGCTCGGCCCCCTGCTCGATGAGGCGTACCAAATGGCAAAAGCTCGGCTGGCCCGTAAGCAAACGCTGGGTTAACCTCCGATCATCCGGCGGCTGTGGGCGTCGTGGCGCTCCACCAGCGCGGGCAGTTCCACGCCCAGCACCTCTCCCCCATCCACGATCACGCGCCCGTTCACGATGTTCAGGGCCACACGCGGCGGCGCGCACAGGGTCAGGGCGGCCAGCGGATCGTGCCGTGCCCCCGAATACCCCAGATCGCGCAGGTCAATGGCGATCACGTCGGCGGCGAAGCCCGGCGCGAGCTGCCCGATGTCGTCCAGGTTCAGCACCGACGCCCCGCCGCGTGTCGCCAGCCACAGCGCGTCGTGGGCGGTCAGGGCGTCTGCTGCGTTGGGAGCCTGTCCCGGCACGCCGCGCACCCGCGAACTCAGCAGCGCCTGCCGCGCCTCGGCCAGCAGGTGCGAGCCGTCGTTGCTGGCGCTGCCGTCCACGCCCAGCGCCACCCGCACCCCGGCCTCCAGCAGCGTGCGGGTGGGCGCAATGCCGCTGGCCAGCCGCATGTTGCTGCTGGGGCAGTGCGCCACGCCGCAGCCGCAGGCGCCCAAGCGCACGGCATCCCCCGCGCTGAAATGCACGCCGTGAGCGAACCACACGTCCGGCCCCGTCCAGCCCAGCGACTCGGCGTAGTCCAGCGGGCGCAGGCCGAACTTGGACAGGCAGAAGGCGTCCTCGTCGGCGGTCTCGGCCAGATGGGTGTGCAGCATCACCCCTTTCTCGCGGGCCAGCACGGCACTCTCCCGCATCAGGTCACCGGTCACCGAGAACGGCGAGCAGGGGGCCAGGGCAATGCGCGTCATGGCAAGGCGGGCCGGATCGTGGAAGGTGTCGATCAGCCGCGCCGAATCGGCCAGGATGGCGTCCTCGCGCTCCACCGCGCGGTCTGGCGGCAGGCCGCCCTGGGACTCGCCCAGGCTCATGCTGCCGCGCGTGGCATGAAAGCGCAGGCCCAGGTCACCCGCCGCGCGGATGGTGTCGTCCAGCGTCACGCCGTTGGGGTACAGGTACAGGTGATCCGAGGACGTGGTGCAGCCGCTCAGTGCCAGTTCCGCCAGCCCCAGTTGGGCGCTGTCGTAGGCGGCCTCGGGGGTCAGGTTCAGCCAGATGGGGTACAGGGTCTTGAGCCAGTCGAACAGCCCGGAATCCACCGCCAGACAGCGGGTGAGCGTCTGGTACAGGTGGTGGTGGGTGTTGACCAGACCGGGCAGGACGACGTGGCCGCTCAGGTCACGCACGGTCGCGCCGCCCAGCAGTTCAGCGGGCAACTGCGAATCCAGCCCCACCCAGACGATCTGCTGGCCCTCCAATACCAGGGCGGCGTCGGACAGCGGCGGCGTGGGCGACAGGCGTTCGCCGGTCATGGGAATCAGGGCGTGGATGCGGCGCAGGACGGTGCGGGTGGGGTTCATGGGGCCTCCTTGTTCAGCGTCTGAGAAACAGAACTGGCCCCAACCACGACGGTCAGGGCCAGAAATTGATGCGACTGTTGTCTCAGGAACGACGGGGTCAAGTATACCGCTCGGCCAGAATCTGAAGGTGCGCCCGCTCGTGGCCCAGCAACAGGTGGGCGTAGGCCCGCACCGTGAAGTCATGCCCGCTGGCCTGCCCACGCCGTTCCCAGGCCTCCGGCGCAAGCTGGCGCAGCAGGTGCAGGTTGCTGGTGCGGGCGGCCTCGAAGCCGGCCAGCAGGGCTTCCAGCGGTTGCGCCTCAAAGTCGCTGGCGGCCATCCAGCCGTCCTGCTCGAAGCCGGGCAGAGGCGAGGGATCGGCGCGGGCAAACCACAGCGCCCGGAAGCCGAACACACGCTCGGTGTCGGCCATGTGACCCATCACCCCCTTCACGCTCCACTTGTCGGGGGCGTAGCGGAAGTCGGGGCGCTCCGCGAAACTCAGAATCGCGGCGCGGGTCAGCGGGGCCTGCGCCAGCATCGCGCCCACCACGTCATCCTCGGGCGCGAGGCCAGCGTAGCGGGCGTAGAAGGGCGGATAGTCGCCGGATCGGGGACGGGTCACAGAGTTCACTGTAGCCCTCTCTTCTCAGGGGTGTGGCCGGGAGCCTCCGCTCCGTTCACCCCCAGGATTGACCCTGTGGGCTGGGACTACTGCGCCTGGGCGCTCCACCGGCCCAGGGCTTCCTCAGTCTGGACATACGGCAGGCCGAAGGCGTCGGCCACGCCCTGGTAGGTCAGCTGGCCCCGGTGGGTGTTGACGCCCAGTTGCAGCGCCGCATGACCGCGCAGCACGTCGAGGCCGTGATCGGCCAGCAGCTGGACGTAGGGGAAAGTGGCGTTGGTCAGGGCGAAGGTGCTGGTGCGCGGCACGGCCCCCGGCATGTTGGCGACGCCGTAATGCACCACGCCGCCTTCCACGTAGGTGGGATCGTCGTGGGTGGTGGCGTGAATGGTCTCCACGCAACCGCCCTGATCCACCGCCACGTCGGCGATCACGCTGCCCTCCTGCATCAGGCCCAGCATGTCACGGGTGACCAGATGCGGGGCCTTGGCGCCGGGAATCAGCACGGCCCCGATCAGCAGGTCAGTCTCGGGCAGCAGGGCGCGGATGTTGCCCTCACTGCTCATCATGGTGCGCAGGCGGCCAAAGAACACGTCGTCCAGGTAGGTCAGTCGGCGGTGGCTGACGTCCAGGATGGTGACCCGCGCGCCCAGGCCCATCGCCATCTTGGCCGCGTTGGTGCCCACCACGCCGCCGCCCAGAATCACCACATGTCCCGGCTGCACGCCGGGCACGCCGCCCAGCAGCACGCCGCGCCCGCCCACCGGCTTCTGCAGGTGGTACGCCCCGGCCTGCACGCTCAGGCGGCCCGCCACCTCGCTCATGGGGGTCAGCAACGGCAGACTGAGATCCTCGGCCTGTACGGTCTCGTAGGCCACGCCAGTGGTGCCCGCCGCGAGCAGCGCCTCGGTCAGTGGCCGGTCGGCGGCCAGGTGCAGGTAGGTGAACAGCAGCAGGTCATCGCGCAAATACTTGTACTCGGCGGCAATGGGCTCCTTGACCTTGACCACCATCTCGGCGGCCCAGGCGTCCTCGGCGCTGCCAATGGTGGCGCCCGCGTCGATGTATTCCTGGTCGCGCAGGCCGCTGCCCACCCCTGCGCCCTCCTGAACGACGACGCTGTGGCCGCGCCGCACCAGCGTGCCCACCCCGCCCGGCGTGAGGGCGACGCGGTTTTCCTTGACCTTGATTTCTTTGGGAAGTCCGATCTGCATGGGAATCCTCCTGGGCCGCTCGGGGGGCCAGAAAAGTACTGAAAAGTGCTGGAATGAAAAACGCTCGAACGGCGCATCCTAGCAACTTTGCCACCGTTTTGGATTGCTGGAAAGCGGCTTTAAGGGGGGCTTACAGCAATTCTATTGCGCCCATGTGCGAAGATGGGACGCAAGATGTCTCAAAACACCCTCGACTCGACGGACAAGCAGATTCTGACCATCCTGCAGCGCGACGCCCGGCTGCCCAACACCGAACTGGCCGACGAGATCGGCCTGACGCCCGCGCCGACACTGCGCCGCGTGCGTCGGCTGGAGGAGGAGGGCATCATTCAGCGCTACGTGGCCCTGCTGGATCACAAGAAGGTGGGGCGCGACCTGCTGGTGCTGGTGCGCGTCACGCTGGACAAGCAGACCCGCCAGGGCTTCAACGACTTCGCCGCGCAGATGCAGGCCCGCCCCGAGGTGCTGGAATGCTACCTGTGCCTGGGCGACATCGACTACCTGCTGAAGGTCAGCGTGCCTGACCTGGACGCCTATCAGCACTTTCTGGTCAACACGCTGGCCGCCATTCCCGGCGTGCGCAACACCGCCAGCACCATTCTGGTCAAGCAGGAGAAGTACACCACCAGCCTGCCGCTGGACTGAACCTCCTGGACTGAGGCTCTCCCCGTTCTCCCATCAAAGCCTGGAATACTGGCCCCCATGAACCCCACCAGACCCGCCGCCCTGGTCCTGTCCGCCGCGTTGCTGATGCTGGTGGCCTGCGCCCCGGCCACCCAGGCCCAGACCCCGCCGCCCCCGGTCCCCCCCGCACCCACCTTCACCCCCGTCAAGCCGCTGAGCGAGCAGCCGGTCCGGACCTTCGAGAAGGCCGCGCAGGTCGTCGATCCGGCCAAGATCTACCGCGCCGTGCTGAAGACTGAAAAGGGCGACATCACCGTGGAACTGAACGCCAAGGCCGCGCCCAAGGCGGTCAACAACTTCGTGTTCCTGGCGCTGAACCACTTCTACGACGGCACGCGGTTTCACCGGGTGATCGACGGCTTCATGGCGCAGGGCGGCGATCCACTGAGCGCAGACCCGGCGCAGAAGAGCAGCTGGGGCACCGGCGGCCCCGGCTACAGCTTCTCGGCGGAACCGGCCAACGGGCTGAAGTTCGACGCGGCGGGCGTGCTGGGCATGGCGCGGGCCGCCAGCCTGGATTCGCAGGGCAGCCAGTTTTTCATCACCGTGGCCCCCGCCGACTTCCTGAGCGGGCAGTACACGGTCTTTGGCCGGGTCATCGCGGGCCAGGATGTGCTGGACCAACTGACCCGCAACGACGACGGTCGGGGTCCGGTTGTCGGGAAAGCGGCAGACGAACTCAAGAGCGTGGAGATTCTGGTGTCCGGCGGCAGCTGAGCCGTTCCCTCGCCCGACCCTCTCCCCCCGGAGAGGGCTTTTTTCTGCTTACGGCAGCACCGGGTACAGGTCCACCCGCATGCTGGGCCTCACGTCGTCCCGCGCGGCCACGCCCACTACGGCGGTGGTGCCGGTGCGCCGGCCCAGGCGCTCCAGCAGGGTCACCAGCTCGGACACGTCCAGCCCCTTGTTCAGGATGTACTCGCTGGGCACGCCGCGCGTGGTGATGTCGGTCACGGCGTCGCGCACCAGGTCGTTGATCTGGTCCTGAAGAACGCGCGGGTCGCTGCTCAGCGTGACGTTGACGCGCCGGATGATCTCGCCCCCGCGGTACAGCACGGTGTTGGGGCGGGCGTCGCAGCTCAGGTCCACCGGAAAGCCCACGGCGGCGTTCTGGGCAGCGCGGCACTGCACGAAGGTGCTGGCGTTCAGGCCGCGCAGCTTGGTCTCCAGCGCGGTGCGGGCGCTGCCGCTCAGGCGGGCGCTGGGGGAACTGGCCGTGCCGCGGGCGCCGCGCGCCTGGGCCGCCCCCGCCGCGTCCTTCAGAAACTGGTCCAGGTTGCGCACGCCCGGCACCACGGCGGCGTAGACCAGCTCGTTTTTGGGATAGGCCAGATCGGTGTTGCGGCTGGCGCTCAGTTCGGTGCGGCTGGACAGGTTCTCGTCCTGCAGCTTGCCCAGGCTGGCGCGGGCGTCGGCCAGGGCGCGGGCCAGCGAGTCGTTGCTGTTCTTGAGTTCGTCGTTGCTGGCCTGCAGCTGGC
Source organism: Deinococcus radiopugnans ATCC 19172 (assembly GCF_006335125.1). Classification (NCBI taxonomy): domain Bacteria; kingdom Thermotogati; phylum Deinococcota; class Deinococci; order Deinococcales; family Deinococcaceae; genus Deinococcus; species Deinococcus radiopugnans. Next base: position 17,079 of record NZ_VDMO01000015.1, on the reverse strand, counting down.
GCTGCTGCTGCTGCAGGGCCGTCAGGTCCCGGCGGACCTTGTCGCGGTCCGCCGTGGCCTGGGTGCGCTCCCGCGCCGCCTGATCGCGCTCCCGGACCAGCCGGGCCTGATCGGCCACCAGCTTGTCGCGCTGGGCTGTCAGGGCGTCGCGCTGCGCCGTGAGCTGATCGCGGGCCTGCTGGGCGGCCTGCTGCTGCTGTTTGGCGGCGCTGGCGGCGGCCAGCGCCACGGTCAGGGCGTTGGCCGCCTGCTGACGGGACTGTTCCAGGGTGGCCACCTGGGCCTTGAGGTCCGTGACCTGCCTCCCGGCGGCCCTGATCTGCGCGGCGGCGCTTTGCCGCGCCTGCTGCACGCTGGCCTGGGCCGCCGCCACCTGCTGCTCGGCCTGGGCCTGCGCGGCCTGCACCTGCTTCCGGGCCTGTGCCTGGGCGGCCACGGCCTTGTCCTGCTCGGCCCGGGCACTGGCCTGCGCCGCCGCCGCCCGGTCCTGCTGCGCCTGCGCCGTGGCCTGCGCCCCATCCGCGCGCTCCTGGGCCGACTGCGCCTCCTGTTCGGCCAGGGCGACGCGGGTGTTGAGTTCCACCACCTGACTGTCCAGTATCTGCGCGCGGGCCCGGCTGGCTTTCAGGGCCTTTTCGGAGGCCGCGAGCTTCTGACGGTTCTCGGCGGCGCGGGCCTCCAGGGTCTTCAGGGTGGCGGTCTGCTCGTCGACCTGCCCCTGCAGGGTTCTGGTCTCCTCACGCAGGGTCTTTTCGGCGGCCCGCGTGGTGTTCAGCTGACTGCGAATCGTCTTCAGGCTGGCCTCGGCCTGGGCCTGCAATTTTGCCGACTGGTCCGCCTCGCGCTGCGCCTGATCGCGCTCCCGCTGCACCGACTTCAGCTCACCCTGCACCGCGCCCACCTCCTGGCGCAGCGACTCGATGCGTGGGCGCAGCTGATCGGCCTCGGCAATGGTGGCCACGGCGCTCCGGTTAAGCAGCAAGAAGGCCGCCAGACTGGCCGCGCTGATCGCCATGCCCGACGCCACCGCGACCAGCAGCGCCGTGGTTTTGGGCCGCAGCCCGAAGAGGCGGATGTGCTTGCGCCCGGCCTTGCGGGCAATGGTGTCGGCCGCGTAGGCCACCACGCCCGACAACACCACCACGAAGGGCAGAAACAGCCACAGCACGCCTCAATGCCTCCCGCTACAGCTCAAAGTCGTCGCCCAGGTAGTCGTTGCGGGCGTGCGTGTCCCGCGCGAACTCCTGGGGCGTGCCCTCGAACTTGACCTGACCGTCGAACATCAGGTAGACGCGGTCCGTCAGGGCGATGGTCTCGCGGACGTTGTGATCGGTGATGAACACGCCGATGCCCCGGCGGTCGCGCAGCTCGCGGATCAGCCGCTGAATCTCGCGGATGCTCTTGGGGTCTACCCCGGTAAACGGCTCGTCCAGCAGCAGGTAGTCCGGATCGGTGGTCAGGGCGCGGGCCAGTTCCAGGCGGCGGCGCTCCCCGCCCGACAGCTGGTAGGCGAAGCTGTCTGCCAGATGGCTCAGGCCGAACTCGGCCAGCAGCGCGTCGGCGCGCTCGAGCTGCTCGGCTTTTGACAGGTTCTGGTACTCCAAGATCGCCAGCAGGTTGTCGCGGGCCGAGAGCTTGCGAAAGGCGCTGGGTTCCTGCGGCAGGTAGCCCAGGCCCATGCGGGCGCGCTCGTGCATGGGCAGGCGGGTCACGTCGCGGTCGCCCAGGGTGATGGTGCCGCCGCCCGGACGGATAAAGCCCACCAGCATATAGAAGGTGGTGGTCTTGCCTGCCCCGTTGGGGCCGAACAGCGCCACGATCTCGCCGGGCCGCACCGTGAAGTCCACGTCCCGCACCACCGCCCGCCGCCCGTAGGCTTTGCTCAGGCCGCGCGCCACCAGATCGGGCCGCACCTGAAGCTGTGCCTCGGCGGAAACCGGCGTCGTGGCCGGAGAACTCGGGGTGTGTGGGGCGGGCGCGGTCACGCGGGCAGCGTACCACGCAGCGGGTTTGAAGGCCGTGAGAGAAGGGGGATTTGCGGCGGCCCGCCCGGCCCCGGCCCACCGGCCTTCAAGGTCCATCCATCAACCCCCTGCCCACAGGCGACCACGCCTTACACTGAAGCGCATGTTGCTGACCATTATCGTGCTGGATTCCGTGGGGGCGGGCGAGCTGCCCGACGCGCAGGCGTTCGGGGACGTGGGGTCCCACACCATCAACCACACGCTGGAGGCCGCACCCGTGCGGCTTCCCAACCTGGCGCGGCTGGGGCTGGGCCGCGTGCCCACGGTCCACACCTCGCCCGAGACCGTGCCGGACGTGCCGGCCGAGGGCGCCTACGGGCGGCTGCGCGAGGTCAGCCCCGGCAAGGACACCTCCACCGGGCACTGGGAATTCATGGGCGTGCAGCTGGAACACGCCTTCCAGATCTTCCCCGACGGCTTCCCGCCGACCGTGATGGACCCCTTCGACGCCGCCACCGGCCACGGCCACCTGTGCAACAAACCGTACAGCGGCACGGAAGTGATCCGCGACTACGGCCGGGAGCACCTGGAAACCGGCGATCCCATCGTGTACACCAGCGGCGACAGCGTGTTCCAGATCGCCGCGCACGAGGACGTGGTGCCGCTGGAGACGCTGTACGCGTGGTGCGAGGCCGCCCGCGCCCTGCTGCACGGCCCGTACGCCGTGGCCCGCGTGATCGCCCGGCCTTTCCGGGGCGAGTGGCCCTTCGAGCGCGCCAACGAACACCGCCGCGACTTCAGCCTGACGCCGCCGCCCACGGTGCTGGACGCCGTCAAGGACGCGGGCGAGGCGGTGATCGGCATCGGCAAGATTCCCGACATCTACGCCCACCAGGGCTTTACCGAGGAAATCCACACCGACAGCAACGCCGACGGCCTCCGCAAGACGATTGACCGCATGAAACAGGCGGGCCAGGACGGCACCTCGGGGCTGATTTTTACCAATCTGGTGGACTTCGACTCCAAGTTCGGCCACCGCCGCGATCCGGCCGGCTACAGCAACTGCTTGGCCGAATTCGACGCGGCGCTGCCTGAAATTATGGCGAGCGTGCCCCAGGACGGAGCGCTGATCATCACCAGCGATCACGGCAACGATCCCACCTGGACGGGGACCGACCACACCCGCGAGTACGGGCTGCTGCTGGCGTACCGGCCGGGCATGGATGGCGGCGTCGATCTGGGCGAGCGTGCCACCTTCGCCGACATCGGCGCGACGGCTGCCGAAGCGCTGGGCGCGACGTGGACCGGGCCGGGTGAGAGCTTCTGGCAGGCGCTGAAGTAATTCAGTCCGGAGTGGCGCAGCCGGGCAGCTTTCCCCGCCTGGAGGCCGACGCCTTCAGCCTGACGCTGACGCTGGGGGGGCGCTACGCCGGGGAACAGGCGTGGACGGTCAGCCCGGAGCGCGGCGCGGTGGTGGTGCGGGTCCAGACCGATTTCAGCGGCATGCTGCCAGACCTGCGCCGGGTGCAGACCAGCCGTCTCGATCCGCGCACGCTGACCAGCCTGAGCTACGCCGAGGGCGACGGGCGCGGCCGAGCGGCCTTCGAGACCATCTTCGACCGCCGCGAAGGGCTGGTCACGCTGCGCCAGGGCAAGGACGAGGCCAGCACGCCCCTGACCACCGACCACCACGATCCGGTGGGCCTGCTGCTGTGGCTGCGTGCCCGCGCCGCGTCGCAGAACGGCGGCCCCGAACGCTCCTACGTCCACCTGACCGGCGGACGCGTGCTGATCCAGCGCCTGCCCGACAGCCTGATCGGGGACGCGGAAGTTTACGGCTACTACCTGCGACCCGGCAACGCCTACGTGTACGTGGAACGCCAGGCCCCACACCGATTGACCCGCCTGATCCAGCCCACCGATTTTGGGGTGATCGAGGCCAATGCCCAGGCCGCCGCCGCCCGCCGCCCGGCTGCAAATGAGCGGCGACGGCGGCGGGGCCGGGAGTAGTCACCGGCCAGCCCTGCGCCCGACACGTCCCTGCCCCTGTACGCCCCCGCCCAGGGGCCAGCCCTTCAATCTCTGATCCGTTTCAGGAGTTCCCATGCAAGTTCTCGAAGGCCCCGCCGCCCGCGCCGCCCTGACCCGCAGCTTCAACGAGATTCCCGTGCCCGGCAGCGTGCTGGCCCGCATCGAAACGATGTTTGGCGAGGCGCTGACCCCCCAGCAGGTTGTCGAACGCATCCTGGCCGACGTGCGGGCGCGCGGCGACGACGCCCTGCGCGACTGGACCGAGCGGCTGGACGGCTCGCGCCCGGAGGCGCTGGCCGTGAGCGACGCCGAGCTTGCGGCGGCCACGGTGGAACCGGAGCTTCACGACGCCATTCGCCTCGCCATTGCCCGTGTGCGCGCCTTCTATATGCAGCAGCCCGCGCACGGCTTTCTGAACCACGGCCCGGATGGAGCGCTGGGGCAACTGGTGCGCCCGCTGGGCCGGGTGGGCGTGTACGTGCCGGGGGGGCTCGCGCCGCTGATCAGCACGCTGATTCACACGGCGGTTCCGGCGGGGGTGGCGGGCGTGCCGGACATCGTGGTGGCGACGCCGCCGGGCAAGGGCGGGCAGATCAACCCGGCGATTCTGGTGGCCGCCCGCGAACTGGGCATCACCGAGGTCTACCGGGTGGGCGGCGCGCAGGCCATTGGGGCGCTGGCCTACGGCACCCCCAGCATCGGCGCGGTGGACAAGATCGCCGGGCCGGGCAACCTGTTCGTGGTGATCGCCAAACGGCTGGTCTACGGACAGACCGGCATCGAGAGCCTGCCGGGGCCGACCGAGACGCTGGTGCTGGCCGACGACAGCGCCGACGCCCGCCATGTCGCCGCCGACCTGCTGGCCCAGGCCGAGCACCTGGGCGCGGAGCCGGTGCTGGTCTCGACCAGCCGGGAGTTGCTGATTCAGGTGCAGGCCGAACTCAGCGGTCAACTGGAAGCGCTGCCCGAACCCAACCGGGGCTGGGCGCGCGACAGCGTCGCCAGCCGCATGAAAGTCGTGCTGGCCGCTACTGTGGACGAGGGGCTGGAGCTGTCCAACCTGTACGCCCCCGAACACCTGTGCCTGCTGACCCGCGATCCGTGGAGCCTGCTGGGCCGGGTGCAGCGCGCGGGCGGCGTCTTTATCGGCGAGTACAGCATGGAGGCTTTGGGCGATTACGTCGCCGGCCCCAGCCACGTGATGCCCACCGGCGGCACCGCCCGCTTTGCCAGCCCGGTCAACGTGCGCGACTTCCAGAACATCATCAGCGTGGTGGGCGTGAACCAGGCCACCCTGCGCCGCATCGGGCCAGCCGGGGCCACCCTGGCGCGGGCCGAGGGACTCGAAGCCCACGCGCGGGCGATTGAAAGCCGGCTGGGCGAGGGTTAAGAAGACTCTTTCAGCAGGCTGAGTTCGGCAGGTTCCGCCGGCCGAATCCCGTCCGGATCGGCAATCCAGGTGGAGCCGTCGCTGAAACGGGCCTCGACGCGGTACTCGGCGCTGGACCCGATGGACAGGCGACAGGCCTCGACGGCCAGCGTGGCCGGCGGCGTGATGTCCTCGAAGCGCGGGCTGTCGCAGTCGCCCGACACGGTGGTTTCGCGGTCCCGCAGGTACGCGACGTTCAGCGCGGCGCGCACGTCGGCCAGGTAGGCGCGGGCCTCGGTCCATGCCGGGGGCTGTGCCGGAAGCGCAGACGCTGCGGCGGGCGGCGGGGCCTGCCCCTGGGTCTGGACCGGCTGACACCCACACAGCACCACAGCCACCAGCAACGCGCCGAACCTCATCTCAGTCGCGCCCCACCAGCAGGTGGTACAGCACGCTCATGCGGATGGCCTGCCCATTTTCCACCTGTTGCAGGATGCGGCTGCGCGGGCCGTCTGCCGCCTCGCCGCTGATTTCCAGATCGCGGTTCATGGGGCCGGGATGCAGCACGATGGCGCCGCTCTCGGCCTCTGCCAGCAACCTTTCGTTGACCTGATACACGTCGGCGTATTCCTGCAGGCTGCCCAGGAAGCCGCCGTTCATGCGTTCCTTCTGCAGCCGCAGGGCCATGACCGCGTGGGCGCCGCGCACGGCTTCTTTTGGATCGCTGGTCAGGGTCACGCCGGGCAGCGCGGCCAAGTCGGCGGGCAGCAGGGTGGCGGGGCCGCACAGCACGACCTCGGCCCCCAGCTTGGGCAGCAGCTCGGCGTTGCTGCGCGCCACGCGGCTGTGGCGGATGTCACCGATGATCGCCACCCGCTTGCCCTCCAGGCTGCCGAATTCCTGGCGCACCGTGTAGGCGTCCAGCAGCGCCTGGGTGGGGTGGGCGCGGCGGCCGTCCCCGGCATTGATCACCGGCTTGCCGCTGTAGCGCGCCACCAGATGCGCGGCCCCGGCGGCGTGGTGGCGCACGATGTAGGCGTCCACCTTGTAGGCGGTCAGGACCTCGACCGTGTCGCGTAGCGATTCACCCTTGCTGACGCTGCTGCTTCCGGCGGCAAAGGTCAGCACGTCGGCGCTCATGCGGCGGGCCGCCAGCTCAAAGCTGGTGCGGGTGCGGGTGGAGTTCTCAAAAAAGGCGTTGCAGACGGTCAGGCCCTGCAGCGCAGGCACCTTCTTCACCGGGCGGTCCAGCACCTGCAACATGGTGTCGGCGTTGTCCAGCATGGCCGTCAGGCGGTCGGGGGACCAGTCCTGAAAGTCCAGCAGATGCCGGGGCCGGGGGGCGGGGGCGCTCATCGCAGCTCCGCCTTCAGGTCCGCCAGATCCCACAGCTCCACGCTGTCCACCCCGCCGTCGGTCTCCTGCAGCTTGACCTTGACCACCTCACTGGCGGCGGTGGGCAGGTTCTTGCCCACGTAGTCGGCGCGGATCGGCAGCTCACGGTGCCCCCGGTCCACCAGCACGGCCAGCTGGATGCCGGCGGGGCGGCCCAGGTCGATCAGGGCGTCCAGCGCGGCCCGCACGGTGCGCCCGGTGTACAGCACGTCGTCCACCAGCACGACGCGGCGCTGGGAGATGTCGAAGGGCACCTGAGTCTCGCGGATGATCGGCTGGTGCGCCACCTCGCTCAGGTCGTCACGGTACAGGGTGATGTCCAGCATCCCGGTGGGCACGTCCACGCCCTCCAGCTCGGACAGCTTGGCGGCCAGCCGGGTGGCCAGCGGAATGCCGCGCGTGTGGATTCCGATCAACGCCAGTCGGTCCGCCCCTTTATTGCGTTCGATAATCTCGTGGGCAATGCGGGTCAGGGCGCGGCGCGTCTCGTCGTCGCTGAGAATGATCGCCTTGGGACCGCTCATGCGCCGCGCCCCGGGACAAAAAAAACGCCGCTCAGCGCGTGCCGAGGGCCTGTTGCAGACATGATCATAGTGAACTCCTTCTCCTGCCTCACGGGGCGGGCGCAGCCTCACAGGACTGCCGAGAGAGGGGCGAAGCCAGAGTCGTTTCTCTGCCGCCCAGGAGTGTAGCAGGTCGCCGCCGCAATCTGAACGGAAATTCAAGGCGCACTAAACTTGACAATGCTACGCTCAGATTTTAGGATACAAGACAGATGGGTTCGGGTGATTGAAAACTCCGCCTGCGCCCTCATTCAAAGGAGGTTTTGACATGATGCGATTCGATCCCTTCCGCGACATTGAAGAACTGACCCAGCGCATGGACCGCGCCTTCGGCCAGGGCATGAGCGACAATGCCCGCCTCGCGCCGCCGGTGGACGTGCATGAGGACGAGCGCGGGCTGGAGCTGACCCTGGACCTGCCCGGCGTGCGGCCCGAGGACATTCAGATCGAGGCCGAGAGCCAGACCCTGACTGTGCAGGCCGAGCGCAAATACCACCGAACGGAAGGCCGCACCGCCCACCGCGTCGAGCGCGCCTACGGCACCCTGATGCGGACCTTCAGCGTGCCCGCCAAGTACGACCTGGGCAAAGTGCAGGCCGACTTCGACCACGGCACCCTGACCCTCAGCGTGCCGCGCAGCGAGGCCGCCCAGAAGCGCAGCATCAGCGTCCGCAGCGGCGGCCAGGACACCCCGTCCAGCGGTTCCAGAACGCTGGACGCCGGGCACGGCAGTGGCAAGGACGAGCAAAAGCGTGACGCCAGCACGGACGAATCAGGCGAGATGACCGCCCACAAGGGCCAGTCGAGTGCACAGAAAAGCAAGGCGCAGAACGCCTGAGCCAGTGGGCTGCGGAGCCTGAACTTTGAAGGCCGGGGGCAGGCCGGGATGAACGATTCCCGGCCTGCCCCCGGCCCTTTCAACCGCTGCCTATGCCCCGTCCCGCACCGCTTCCAGCAGTTCCCCGGCCAGATTCAGCGCGGCGGGACCGAGGGGAGCGCGGGTCACGCCCAACAGGGTGCCCAGCTTCTCGCGGCGGGCGCTCGACAGGCTGGACCAGCGGGCCAGATCGGGGCGGTGGGTGCGGGCGGTCTCGTCTCTCAGGTAACGCAGCGCGCCGTCGTAGTAGCCCGCCGTGTAGGCGGTGCGGGCGCGGCGCTCCTGAGTCAGCAGCCCCAGGCCGCGCGTGGCGAGCAGCGCCCGCCGGGCCTCCTCCTGCCCGCCGAACGCGTAGAGCTGTTCCAGCCGGTAGATCGCCTTGGGAAAACGCAGTCCCGCCGCCGCGCGCCACGCATGGGGCAGCCGGACCTCGAATTCAGGCCACAGGTGCAGGTGGGTCAGCAGCGCCGGGTACAGCAGGTTCAGGGCAATTTCGCGGACGTCGGCCAGGGCCAGCAGCTGCTCCTGCACGCCGTGGCCCGGCCCGGTGTGGGCGGCGCGGGTCTGGGCCAGCCCCTCCTCGGCCAGGTTCAGCAGGTCGGCGCGGTAGGCGGCGCGCTGTGCCGCGCTCAGGTTCCACAGGGTGCGCTGAATACGTCCGTAATTGCCGGTGGGATCGTACAGCACCCGGCCTGTCGCCAGCAGGGCCAGCGGCGCCTCAGCGCGGGCCGCGTCCCAGTCGCGCCACGCTTCGAGCTTGCCGAAGGGAAAACGCTCCACGCTCACGCCCGCGCGGACCTCGGTCTGCGGCGACAGCAGGTCGCGCTCGAAGGTCACGAAGGTGGGGTGGCTGCCCGCCCAGGCCAGTTCGGTGCCGTAGCTGCCCGCCTGCGCCACCGCCCGCACCTTGCGGTCCGCCACCAGACGTTCGCCCACCCGCTCGGGCGAGGGACGCTCCGGCGGGTGACGGTCCGAATGTTTGGCGGATGCAGATGGTGGCACGGCTTGTCTTCCTCCCAGGCCCAGCATAGCGGGCCAGCGCAGAAGTCTAGCGCGCCCTAGGCCAAGCTGATGTCCGGGGAGTCTGTTCTGGCCTAGCGGCCCGCTCCCGAGGCGATCACGGTCTGCGCCCCCACGACGCGCTCGCCCACGCTGACCTGCGGCATCAGGGCGGCGGGAAAGTGCACCACCACCAGTCCGCCCTCGGCCAGAAAGGCGGCCTTGTGCCCCGCGCTGGCACTGTCCCCCGGCTTGAGGTAGGAGGTGGCGTGCAGCCCGGCGCCGGGGGCCACCAGGGTCACGGTCACTGGCCCCACCTCGCCCTCGATCACGGCGCCCAGACGCTCGTTTTCCAACGTGCCGCGCCCGGCCAGCAGGTCGGTGGGCTGCCCGGCCAGCATCGACAGGGCCTCGGCCGCCCCCAGCAGGGCCACGTCGCGGCGGCTGCCGGTGTGCTGCACGGTCGTCACCTGCCCCCCCACCGGCCCATACACGTAATGCACATCCAGCGGGCCGACGAAGACGCCCATCAGCCAGCCGTCCGGTATCGCCGCCGCTGTGCCCAGCAGGTCACCCACGTTCAGGGCCGCGTTCAGCGCGTCGCTCTGGACCTTGCCGGCCTCGACTCGCCGCACGAAACTGACCACGCCGTCGGCCGGACTGAGCACCACGTCCGACTGGGGCGGCGGCACGCGCACCGGATCGCGGAAGCGGTAGACGCTCCGCAGGTACCACACGGCGGTTCCAGCAGCGATGGGAAGCAGCAGACGGCGCAGACGCATGCGGGCAGTCTACCGGGCCGGGGCCTGCGGCGGGGCTTCAGCGTTCGCTGGGAGTGGGCAGGAGAGGGCCACGGGGTCCGGCCTTCAAAGTTCGGTCAGCCCTGGCCGTTAGACTCGGCGCGTGCGCCTCCTTGCCCCCCTGACGGCCCTGCTGCTGACCACCCCGACGCTGCACAGTTCTGCCCAGGCCGCGCCGCTGCGGCTGGAATTCTGGCACGCCATGACCGGCGTGCAGGACACGGTCAACGGGTACGCCCAGGCTTTCAACAAGGCCCAGAGCGCCTACGAGATCGTGCCGGTATCGCAGGGCAACTACCGCGAGCTGCAGCCCAAACTGGAGGCCGCCATCCGGGCCGGAACGCCCCCGGCGCTGGCCCAGGTGGAGTTCACGCAGTTTCCGGCGCTGGCGGCAGGAGGTCAGCTGCTGGACCTCACCAGCGCCGTGGCCGCGCTGCCCGGTGGCCTGACCGGCGATTTTTATCCGGCGGTGTGGAAGTCGGGCCAGTTCGGGGGCCGACAGTACGGTCTGCCGTGGAATGTCAGCGTGCCGGTGCTGATGTACAACGCGGGAGCCTTGAAAAAGGCGGGCGTGAAAGCGCCGGGCAGCTGGGCCGAACTGGAGGCGGCCGCCGCCAGACTCGCGGGCGGCTCAAAGCGCCCGCTGGTGGCGGTTGCCGATGCCTGGACCTTCGAGGCCAACGTGCTGTCGCGAGGCGGGGCGCTGGTGGACGGCACGAAACCAGCCCTGAACAGTCCCGACGCTGTGGAGGCCCTGACCCAGCTGGCCCGCATGAGCGCGGCAAAGACCGCCCAGCCCCGCACCCTGAACGACGCCACCCGCGCCGCCTTCGACTTCGCGCGTGGGCAGAACGTCTTTGCCCTCGCCAGCGTCGCCAACTGGATCGACGCCCGCAAGCTGCCGTTTTTTGACCTGGGCATCGCGCCGTTTCCCTGCGAGAAGCCGGGAGCCTGCAGCGTGCCGCTGGGCGGAGCCACCCTGAGCGTGCCGCGCGGCAACAGCGCGGCGGCCCAGGCGGGCGCGCTGGCCTTCTGGCAGTTTCTGAACGAGCCGGCGCGGCTGGCGAACTGGGTTCAGGTCACCGCCTACGCCCCGCCCCGCAAAGCGGTCACGCCGCTGCTGGAGGGCTGGTACACCAAGAATCCGCAGCTGCGCGCCGCCCACGCCCAGCTGAACCGCGCCGTGCCGCGCCCCGCCGTGCCCGCCTACGAGGGCTGGACCCGGCTGCTGGAAGACGCGATCAACCGGGCCACCACCGGAAAGCAGAGCGCCAGGGCCGCACTGGACGAGGCGCAGCGGCAGGCCCTGAAATAACGCTTCCGCCTTTGCGCGCCCGCTACACTACGGCCCGATGAGCGTTCTGTATCTGCTGCTGACCCTGGCCTTCGCGGGCGTGCTGCTGGCGCTGCTGGTGCGCCCGGCGGCCCGCGCGGGCATCGTGTGGGGGCTGGCGGCGCTGCTGCCCCTCCTGGCGGCCATGACCGGGGCGCTGAGCGTGCAGGCGCGCTCGGCACGGACGCTGGCGGCGTATCCGGCGGGGCCGGTCACGCTGACCATCTCGGACGGAATCTTCAAGCGGGCGGTGGTGCTGGACTTCATGGACGCCGCGTGCGTGGAACGCGCCGTGCGCCTGCGTTCCGAGGCGATCCTGAGCACCCCCGGCGGCCCGTTGCGACTGGGCGCAAAGAGCCAGGTGGAGGGCGCGATGCCCCCACGGGCCGTGGTGGAGGCGCTGACCCTGCGCGGCGAATTGACTTGCCCGAACCTGAAAGCGGTTCGGGAACGCAAGACGTAGGCCTGATCTCTACAGCAGTCGCCCGTCGTCTCCCGGATCAGGCGTGGCCACCGGCACCCCGCGCGCGTTCAGGGCCTCGCGCAGCATGGGGATGTTCTTGAGGGCGTGGCCCCTGGTGGTGTTCTGGAAAAACACGTACAGCTCGCTCAGGTCCTCGGCCACCAGCGCGATCTTCTCGGCCCACTCGTCCATCTCGGCGCGGCTGTACAGGTAGTCGTGGCGTTCGGCGGCGCTCTTGCCTTCCCACCAGCTGCCCTCATTGCGCCCGTGCAGGCGCAGGTACCCCACGTCCCCGGTGACATGCACCTGCGGCTCGGGCATGCCCCCCACCGGCGGGTAATCCGGGCTGACCCAGATCAGGCCAAACTCGCCCATGCCCTCGCGGACCTCGGGTTTGTCCCAGCTGGCGTGGCGCAGTTCCACGGCCAGCTCGTGCCCGGCAAAGCGTTCGGCCAGCCCCAGCAGGTACTTGCGGTTGTCGGCGGTGCGGTGAAACGAGTACGGGAACTGCGCCAGGTACGGCCCCATCAGGCCCGCGTCGCGCAGCGGTTCGGGGCTTTGCAGCATGCGGTCGAAATCGGCGTCGGTGGGGGCGCGGTCATGGGTAAAGGCCCGGTTCAGCTTGACCGCAAAGCGCGTGCGCCCGCCCGATTTGCGGGCCATGCCCTCGAACGCCTTGAGGCCGGGAATGGCGTAGAACGAACTGTTCAGTTCCACGGCGTCGAAATGCCGGGCGTAGGCGTCCAGGTAGCCGTCCTTCCTGACGCCCTCGTAGATCAGGCCGGGGGCCGTCCAGTCGTCATTGCTGTAACCGCCGCAGCCGAGATACACGCGCATGGCTTCAGGGTACGGTGCCCGCCGCTGCCGGAGAGCGGGCATGAAGGCGGGTTCAAGACGTGCCCTTGATGGTGGCCTGTCTGTCCCCTGACCTTGCCATTCCTCAGTACAGGCGCGGGTGCCGGTTCAGCCGGGTCCAGAACGCCTGGATGGTGTGCATCGCCTCACTGAACTGGACGAAATCCAGCGGCTTGATCACGTAGGCGCTCGCACCGTGGGCGTAGGAGTCGCGGATATCGCGGTCCTCACCGCTGGTGGTCAACATCACGACCGGAATATCGCGCAGGTCCTGATCGGCACGGATGGCGTCCAGCACGGCCAGGCCGTCCATCTGCGGCATCTTGAGGTCCAGCAGGATCAGGTCCGGCAGGGGCTTCCCGTGCCGGGCCGCGCAGCGCAGCTGTTGCAGCGCCTCCTGGCCGCCGCCCGCCACGGCGACTTCGGCCTGGGACTCGCCCACCTTGCCGTCGCCGATGGCCGACAGGGCCAGTTCCAGATCATTCGGGTTGTCGTCGACGAGCAGAATTCGGTGCGTGTTCACGGCTTTCTCCAAAACGTGGGGGCGGGCCGGAGTGATCGCCGTTTTCATTGTCACGGGGGCAATCGGCTGTGGCTGACTTGGCCTGGGGAAGCCATCAGTGCCCCCAGCTTAGCACGGAGCATGAAGGATTCTTAAAGTTTTGGGACCTTCATGAAGGGGGGCGAAAAGTGATTTTTCCCTCAAATAGCCGCGCAGGGTGGTCATTCTTCACACCAAGGCCAACGGCGTACCGCTCTCATCCATTTTCAGTTTTCTTTCCATCATCCGCCAGACAGGCGTGCCCTGACGAGGAGCCGTACGGGGGCGCGTCCGGGCAGCACCTGTGGACTGGCCAAGAACACAAGGGCCTGGGCGGCACTTCTGTAGACGCTGGCCCGCTGGTCACGGCGCCCTCGCGTAGACTCCTGGGCATGTTGAGCAAGCGCATCATTCCCTGTCTGGACGTGCAGAATGGCCGGGTGGTGAAGAACGTCCGTTTCTTCGAGGACCACCGGGACGCGGGCGATCCGCTGGTGCTGGCGCAGGCGTACGAGCAGCAGCAGGCCGATGAGCTGGTCTTCTACGACATCACCGCCACCCATGAGGGCCGGGGCCTGATGCTGGACGTGGCCGCGCGGGTGGCCGAGCAAGTCATGATGCCGCTGACGGTGGGCGGCGGCGTAAACGCGCTGAGCGATTTCCGGCAGCTGCTGATGGCCGGGGCCGACAAGATCAGCGTCAACAGCGGCGCCCTGACCCGTCCCGAGCTGATCCGCGAGGCGAGTGATCACCACGGCGCGCAGTGCGTGATGCTCTCGATCGACGCCAAGCGCCGCCCGGACAGAACGGGCTGGAACGTGTTCCGCGCGGGCGGGCGGGTGGACACCGGGCTGGACCTGCTGGAATGGGCCGTGCGCGGGCAAACGCTGGGCGCGGGAGAGATCTGCCTGAACATCATGGACGCCGACGGCACGCGGGCCGGCTTCGATCTGGAGGCCACCCGCGCCGTGGCGAGGGCCGTGGACCTGCCGGTGATCGCGTCGGGCGGCGCCGGGCAACTGTCGGACTTCTACGACGTGCTGACCCGTGGGCAGGCCGACGCGGCCCTGGCGGCCAGCGTCTTCCACTTCGGGGAACTGACCGTGCCGCAGGTCAAGGCGTACCTGCACGAACAGGGCGTGGCGGTGCGGCCCGAGTGGCAGGAGACCGCAGCCGTATTGGAAGGCGAAGCCAGATGAACAGAACAGAGCGGGCGGCAGACCTCTCTGCCCTCAACTTCGGCGCCGACGGTCTGATTCCGGTGGTCACGCAGGACGCGCGCACGGGCGCGGTGCTGATGCAGGCCTACGCGGACCGGGCCGCCTTGGAACGCACCCTGCAGACCCGCGAGGCCACCTACTACAGCCGTTCGCGCGGCGAGCAGTGGATCAAGGGCCACACCAGCGGCCACGCCCAGCGCGTGGTGGGGGTTTCCCTCGACTGCGACGGCGACAGCGTGCTGTACCGCGTGGAGCAGACCGGGGCCGCCTGCCACACCGGGGAGTATTCCTGCTTCCACACGCCGCTGCTGGAAGAGCAGACCCCCGCCACCGGGCTGGACGGCACGCTGGAGCGCGTCTATTCCACCATTTCGGAGCGTCTGGCCACACTGCCGGAGGGCAGTTACGTGGCCCGCCTGCACGCGGGAGGCCTGGACCGGGTGCTGAAGAAGATCAGCGAGGAAAGCGGCGAGGTGCTGCTGGCGGCCAAGAACAATGACCGCGCCGAACTGGCGACGGAAGTGGCCGACCTGCTGTTCCACACCCTGTTCGCGATGGCCGAGGTGGGCGTCTCGCCGGGCGACGTGGCTGCCGTCCTGCAGGAGCGCGAGGGCCGCAGCGGGCTGAAGGGACCAAAAGAGGCAGGCTGACGGCGCGGTGAGAAAAACATGAAGCCCCGCCGTGATCCGAACGCGCGCCCGCCGCATATGGCTGTTCAGGAGCGCGTGTCCACCTGGGGAGGCACGCGTTCCACTTTTTTGTGCGCCACGCTTTTATGGTTGTCGATGCAGACCCGCCCATGACCCTGCCCCCGGAGGCCTGGGCGTTGTGGGACAAGGGCCAGTGGCGGGCCTGGGCGTGGCGGCACAGGGAACAGCTCCCCGATCCCTCGGCGGCGATCACCGCCCACCTGGGACAGTTCCTGCGGGAGGCGGGCGCGCGGCGGGTGCTGGCCTACCGCGCCCTGCCCGGCGAGCCGGACGTGTCGGCGCTGGCCCACGATTTTGAACTGCTGGCCCCTCGCGCCCGCTTCCGCCCCACGCCCCGGTTGACGCTGCATCCCTGGGCCACGGCCACCGAAGCCAGCCGTTTCGGGGTGCTCCAGCCGCCCGCCGACGCGCCGGAAGTTTCGCTGGACACAATAGACGCCGTGCTGCTGCCCGGCCTCGCCTTCGACGGGCGGGGCATTCGCCTGGGCTACGGCGGCGGCTTCTATGACCGCCTGCTGCCCGCCTTCCACGGCCTGACGGTGGGCGTGATTGCGGGCGCGCTAATCGTGCCGGAGTTGCCCGCCGAAGATCACGACTGCCCGGTGGCGTGGCTGGCGACGGAGGACGGCGTGCTGCGCGTTCCCGTCGCCAGCTCGGATGGAGGTGGCTGACGGGCCAGAGGCCCATACCGTAAGGCCGCGCCCGCCCGAACGCATATGCTCTCTGTACCATGCGGGCATGTCGCGCTCGTCTCTGTCGCTGCTGGGTCTGCTCCTGACGGCCTGCGCCCCCACCGTCACCGGCCCGGTCCAGCCTCTCCCGGACCTCACCGCAACCATCACCATCCCCGATCCCGAACGCCTGCGGGTAATTGTCATGGGCGATCAGGGCACTGGGACGGAGGTACAGCGGCAGGTGGCGGCGGCCATGCAAGCAGTGTGCGCGGCGCAGGGCTGTGACCTGGGCATAGGTCTGGGCGATAACTTTTACCCGGCGGGACCGAAATCAGCCGACTCGCCGCTGTTCAAGACCCGTTTTGAAGACCTGTACGGCCCGCTGAATATCCCCTTCCTGATGATTCCAGGCAACCACGACGAGAGCGGTTTCTTCGGCGGCGACGGCTCGGACGCGCGGGGCGCGGAGGCGCAGATCGCCTACGGCAAGCTCAACCCGCAGTGGGTAATGCCGGGGCGCACCTACCGCGCCCCCGTGAACACCCTGGCCGAGTTCTTCGTGGTTGATACCGCGCCGCTGGCCGCCTATCTGCCCGTCCGCCGCGCCAGCGAGCGCCCTGGCGGCCCGTGGGACATGGCGCAGCGCGCGTGGCTGATCCAGGCATTGGGGAACAGCACCGCCCGCTGGAAAATCGTGCTGGGCCACCATCCGCTCTTCTCCAACGGCAAGCATGGAGATGCCGGAAGCTACGACGGACTGCCCTTCGCCTTCCAGCGGGGGGACGCGGTGCGCGATTTGTATGGGCTGGCGTGTAGCAAGGCAGATTTGATGCTGAGCGGTCACGATCATGCTCTGGAAGTGTTTGCCCCCCAGCCTGAATGCCCCGGCACCTGGACTGCCGTTTCCGGCGCGGCGGGCAAGACCGAGGGGGGCAGGGTGGGGAGTCGTGCCGCCGCCGCCGAGGTTTATGGGAAGCCGGGGTTTTTGTGGTTAGGAATGTCGGCGCAGACGCTGATCGTTTGGGTTTTTACGGTAGCAGTGGATGGAGTACCCACGCAGGCTTGGTCACAGATGATCCGTGATCTCCCGGAATGTGTCCAAAGCCAACCCGCCCCAGCCTGCGCGTAGGCGGTGGGCCGGGGTGGGGCATCTAGCATCTAAGTAGATCGCGAATAAGAAGTAGAATTAGGGATGGGTCGTCCCGCACGACAGATCGAGATCAGCGAAGCCGCCGACCAACAGCTCCATGCACTGGAGTTCAATGTGCATGTCCACCCGAAAGTG
>NZ_VDMO01000014.1 GCF_006335125.1 Deinococcus radiopugnans ATCC 19172 | reverse complement strand
CAACGTCAGCGGTCCCGCTGAGCGGACGCCTGCCGCCTGGGAATACAAGATCGCCGACGGCACGTACACCGTGACTGTCAGCACTGGCGATGCCAGTGGCAGTCTGGACAGCGAGCATGCCCTGAACATCGAGGGCAAGGAAGCCATTGCGCCGTACATGCCCGCTGCCACCAACAAATTCAGGACGGTGACTCTGCCCGTGCTGGTCACGGATGGGCGCCTGACCATCGACGCGGTGGGCGGCACCAACACCAAGATCAATTACGTGATCATCGCGCCCGGCAACCTGCCCAGCCTGCGCGAGACCAAGCCGGAAAACGGACAGACCATGGTGGATCCTGACAGTGGCGTGACCGCCGAGGTGAATCTGCCCGCCAGCGCCATCGACACGAACTCGCTGACCAAGGGCGTCTCACTGACGGGTCCAGACAACGTCAAGGTGCCGGCCATCATTAATACGTCAGGCGGGGGCGACGTGGTGGTGCTCAAGCCCAACGCGAGGCTGAAGTCCAATACGGCCTACACCTTCCGTGTCACCTCTGATCTCAAGGACACCGAGGGTAACAGCTTTGAGCCCTACTACAGCACGTTTGTGACCGGCTCGCCCACTTCCAGCGGCAGCACCGTGGCCTTCGAGAAAGTCACCCTGGCCAACGTGCCCAATAAACCGTACACCTCTGTGGAAATTGGTCCGGACGGACGCTTGTACGCGGCCACCATGAGCGGTGAAATCATGCGCTTCGACATCCAGAGCGACGGCACGTTGACTAATGTGAAGACGATCGATTCGGTGATCAAGGCCGAGAGCGGCCCCCGCACCATCATCGGCTTGAAGTTCGATCCGTCCAGTACAGCCGACAATCTGGTGTTGTGGATCACCAACAACGAGGTGTACAGGGGTGTGCCCGCCCCTGAGTGGACCGGCAAGATCACGCAGCTCAGCGGCGCGAACCTGGAAAAGGTGCAGGATTACGTCGTGGGCCTGCCGCGCTCGGTGCGCGATCACATGACCAACTCGATCTCCTTCAGGCCCGGAGAGAAAGGCGCGATGTACGTCCTGCAGGGCAGTGATACCTCCACCGGTGCGCCCGATACACAGTGGGGCAACCGCGAGGAGAAACTGCTGACCGGCTCGTTGCTGCGGATTGATCTGAACAAGATGCCGGCGACTTTGCCCCTGAACGTCCAGACGTCCGAGGGGGGCAGCTATAACCCCTACGCCCCCGGCGTACCGGTCACGCTGTATGCCACCGGCATTCGCAATGCCTTCGACATGGTGTGGCACACCAACGGTCACCTGTATGTTCCGGCCAATGGCGGTGCGGCGGGTGGCAACACGCCCAGCGTTCCCGCTCCACTGCCCTCCACCTGCGCCAACCGTCCCGATGGGGGCTACACGGGTCCTGTGGTCAATGGCAAGATCGGCATGAAAGTGCAGAACGACTTCCTGTTCAAAGTCGAGAAGAACAAGTACTACGGCCACCCCAACCCGACGCGCTGCGAGTGGGTGCTGAACGGTGGGAATCCCACTGCAGGCAAGGACCCTGCTGAGGTCATCGACTACCCGGTGGGCACCCAGCCTGACCCCAACTGGGGCGGCGTCGCCTACGATTTCGGCACGCATTACTCGCCCAACGGCGTGATCGAGGAATACAGCCTGCCCGGCAACAACCTGCTGAAAAACCGCCTGATGGTGGTGCGCTACAGCGAGGGCAAGGACATCATTGTGCTGAAGCCTGGCCCGGACGGCAACATCGTGGAGGCCCAGACCGGCATCACCGGCCTGACCAACTTCAACCCCAGCCCGCTCGACCTGACCGAGGACCGCTCCAACGGCAACCTATACGTGGCCCTGCTGGACGAGAAGCCGCCCGGCGCAGGTACCCTGATGCTGGTCAGGCCCAAGTAAGCGGGTCACGACAGAGTTCAACTCAGATCGCCCTGTCCACCATGCTTTTCAAGGCGGCGCGTGGAGGTCCGGTTCAGTCCGGCCTCCCGCGTCTTTTCTCATTCTCCTATTCTCGGGTTCTGTCCTGGAGGCCCACATGATCCACCCCGCCCTGTTGACCCTGGCCCTGCTGTGGGGCCAGAGCCTGCCTCTCCCTCCTGTAACCGGCCCGTCGTCCATTGAGGTGGCTGCTTTGCAAGCCGCGTCCACCACACCTGAATTGCGTTCCAGCCGCATCCTGCGGATCAGCGAGGTCTACGCTGGGGCGCTGGCCTTCAGCCCGGACGGCCGGTGGCTGGTCACGGGGGGCAGCGAGGGAAGGATTCAGTGGTGGGCAGCCGGGGGCAAGGCCGAGCGAGGCCCCAGTGTGCGTCAGCCGGGCGCCGTGACGGCGCTGGCCTTTAGCCCGGACGGGCGCCGACTGGCTGCCATCAGCGGCGACGGGCGCGTTCGGGTCTGGGACGCGCAGAGCCGCGCGCTGCTGCTCACGCTGGACCCGCAAACCTACTACGTGACGGCGCTGGCCTTCAGCCCCGACTCCACGATGCTGGCGACGGCGGGTGGCGACAACACCCAGCGGCCGGGTTCGGGCAACAGCGTCAAGCTGTGGGATTTGAGCAACGGGCGCGTACAGGGCAGCCTGCGTGGCCACGCCGATGTGGTGACCTCGCTGGCCTTCGCTCCGGATGGCCGGACCCTGGCCAGCGGTAGCCGAGACCGCACGGTGCGGCTGTGGGACGTGGCCCGGCGCTTGCCCCTGCGGACCCTGAGCGGTCACGAGGATTACGTGAGCGCTGTGGCCTTCAGTCCGGACGGGGAGACGCTGGCCAGCGGCAGCTGGGACACCAGCGTGCGGCTGTGGGCGGTGCGCAGCGGCCAGCCGGGGCGCACCCTGGACAGCGGCGGCGGTCTGGTGACGGCGCTGGTGTTCGCGCCGGACGGTCTGCGGCTGCTGGCAGGCACGCAGGACGGGCGGACGCGACTGTGGAACCCGCAGAGCGGCGCGCTGCTGGCCAGCCTGGGCGGCCACACCGACGCCGTGGACGCGGTGGCCTTCAGTCCGGATGGCCGGGTTGTTGCCGCCACCGGAGGCCGGGACCGCAACGTGCTGCTGTGGACGCTGCCCTCTGCGGCCCGCTAAATAGGCGCGTCTGTTCCCCTCCCCCCATTCGTTAACGTTGCTGTATCGCCCGTCACGTCACCATCTCCTGACAAGGCCCGATCTTAAGGACCGGCACGCCACGGGACCGGAGCTTCCGACCGCGCCCGGCGCCACCAGCAAACCAGACGATGAGGTCTACACCAGTGAATAAACGACATGCCGCCGCCAAATTGACCCTGCTCTGCGCCGTGATGGCCCTGTGCGGCTGCTCGTCGCTGCCTCCCGGTGGGGCGCTGGCCGCCGAATCCGGTCAGGCTCAGCAGGCACAGCAGCCCATCCGTCCGGGGTTTGCGGCACAGGACACCGCCGCGCAGGCCGATGGCCGCATCGTGGTGTTCGGCCTGCGCGGCAGCGATCACGTCTTCGCGCGGTATCTGCCGAGCGGCCAGCCCGATTTCAGTTTCGGCACGGCCGGGGAGATCCGGCTGCCCCGCAGCGGTACGGGCGGCCCAGCAGAGGTGCTGCGGCTGACCGTCCAGGCCGACGGCCACCTGCTGGCGCTGGGCGGCCAGACGCTGCTGCGCCTGCTGCCGCAGGGCCAGCCGGACCCCGCTTTCGGCCAGGGGGGGCGGGTCACGGCCGGGTTGCCTGCCGTGCCGCGGGCCTTGGCGTCCCTGCCGGACGGAGGCGTGCTGGTGGCGGGCGGCAGCCGCGAGCTGGCGGCGGATTCGTCCGGCCCGGCCTCCACCCTGGTGCTGACACGGCTGCTGCCGAACGGCGAACCGGACCCGGCCTTCGGCACGGCTGGACAGGTGGTCACGGCGCTGGAGGATTCGTTCCTGGCGTCCAGTGTGTGGCCGCTGGCGGACGGCAGCATTCTGGTCGGCGGCGTGGCCGTGTCGCTGGATGGGGGCACCTACAGCCGCTGGGTGGTGGCCCGGTATAACGCCGACGGCGTGCTGGATACCGCCTTCGGGGACGGCGGCGTGGCCACGGTCCGCAAGGACCGCTTTGCCGCTGGCCGCCCCAGCGATCTGGCCGTGGACGCCGCTGGCCGGGTGCTGGCGGCCGGGTTCCTGAGCAGCGGGGTCTGCACCGTGACGCGCCTGCTGGGGTCTGGCCAGCCTGATCCGGACTGGGCCTACGAAACAGTGAGCGACCTGCGTGTTCTGCCGGACGGCGCTGCCCCCGACAGTGGCGGTGTGCCGCGCAGCGTTCCCGGCGTGTCGCTGGCGCTGCTGCCCGGCGGCCAGATGGCACTGGGAGGCTGCGCGCAGTTCGGTTCCGACGCTGCCGGACAGCCACAGGTCCGGCCCGTCCTGGCCCGCCTGGACGTGGATGGCGGCGCCGATCCGGCTTTCGGCAGCGAGGGCTTACAGGACGTGCCGGACAGTGCCCAGGTGGGGGTGACTCCCCAGGGAAACCTGCTGGTGGGGCTTGATCCGGTCACTCAAATTGAGCCTTGAGGCGCGGCCAGTCGTGAACGGTCAGTGTCGCGGCGGGCCGCCGGGCCAGCTTTCACCCGTTCGTCATCCAGGCGGCAGACCACTGCGCCGCCGTCTCGCCCCACGCATCGCCACAACCACCGAACCCACCGATTCAGCCCAGCAGACCTGCGGTCAGCGAGAAGCGCTCTTCCGGTTGGTGATCTCGACACAGCGAAATCGACTCAGGAGTGAGCCATGACTATTCTTCCCCCCCAGAATTCCTCCCACCCGCGCCGCGCAGGCCGGGGCCGCTGGCTGCTGGCCGCCCTGCTGGTGATGACCACCGGCTGCGCGCAGCCCCAGGGCGGCCTCCTCCGGCCCGAGCCTGTGCCTGTGCCTGCGCCTGAACCCGCCATCCAGCTCAGTGCCCAGCCGGGCCGGCTGGTGTTCAGCGGCACGCAGACCGGCACTGGAGCCGGGGCCAGTCCCGTGCAGACGGTCACGCTTCAGAACAGCAGCGACGCCCCGGTCCGGTTGACGGGAGTCACTTTCAGCATGGGGGCTGCCTTCGGGCTGGTCTCCCCGCCCTCCTTTCCACTGACGCTGGCCGCCGGAGCCAGCCTGGACCTGGGCGTAAAGCTGCTGCCGGGCAACCCGACGGGGGTCCTGCGCGCCACGCTTCGGGCCGTGGGGGACAGCGCCGTGGGCGAGGTGGAACTTGCTGGTCTGCGCGCCGCCGGCCTGGAAGGCGACAAGGAGCCGGCACTGGCCCAGATCGTGGACGCTCTGGGGTACCAGATTAACGTGGGTGGTCAGGGGCTGATCCTGAGTACGGGTGACGCCCCCATCGGCGACGAGATCGCGGCCCCGCTGTTCAAGCGCGCCTTGACGGCGGTCCCGGTGACCCTGCGCCCGGTGGCCCGCTATTCCCCTGACGGCCTCTCGGCCTACGGGACCTTCGTGCTGGAGGGCACTGTGGCGCGGACGCAGGTGCGGGGCACCCTGGACATGGGTGGGCATCAGGCCCTGAATCCGCCGCTTCAGCCGGGCAGTCAGACCACCTTCGATCCGGGCGCCCAAGCGTTCGGGGTCTATCTGGCGGCCAACGGCAAATACCCCACCCAGGACACCTATACCCTGGACCGCCTGAACACCGGCCCCGTTCGCCACGCCGTGCGCGTCTATCCGCTGAAGGACGGTGATGGCAAGGTGGTCCCGCACAGCTTCCTGCTGGCCTTCGAGCCCTCAGCGAACGGCGATTATCAGGACGCCGTGTTCGTGCTTGAAAATGTGGATCCGGTGACCGCAAAGTAGTCGGAGGGATCAAAGAAAGTGGGGCCAGAGCGTTCGCCGCTGCTGGCCCCACTTCTTTGCCTCTTCGTTTTACCAGGCCGCGATGTGACCGTCGGTGCGGCTCTCGGTGCCGCCTTCCAGCACGCCGGTTTCGGGGTTGCGCCAGATGATCTGGCCGCGCCCGAAGGCGCTGGGTTCCAGCTGCACGCTGACCCGGTGGCCCCGGTGGGCCAGTTCGCGGGCCAGTCCGGCGCCCAGGCCCGCTTCCACCTCCACCCCCAGCCCCGAGAGCCACTGCCAGCGCGGGGCGTCCAGCGCCTGCTGCGGGTTCATGCCGTAGCGCACGGTGTTCAGCACGACCTGCAGGTGGCCCTGCGGCTGCATGAAGCCGCCCATCACGCCGAAGGGGCCGACCGGGGTGCCGTCGTTGCGCGTCAGGAAACCGGGAATGATGGTGTGGTATGGGCGTTTGCCGGGGGCCAGCACGTTGGGGTGGCCGGGTTCCAGGTTGAAGTTGTGGCCCCGGTTGTGCAGCCCGATGCCGGTGCCCGGCACCACCACGCCGCTGCCGAAGCCCATGTAGTTGCTCTGGATCAGGCTGACCATGTTGCCCTCGTTGTCGGCGGTCGCCAGATACACCGTGCCGCCGCTGCTGGGCGGGGCGGTGGCCGGGTCGTGCGCCGTGTCCGAGAGCCGGGCACGGTGGGCCTGTGTGTTCGCCGCCGAGAGCAGGTGTTCCACATCCACCCGGCTGTGCCGCATGTCCGCCACGTACTGGTGGGCGTCGTGGAAGCCGCGCTTCATGGCCTCGATCTGCAGGTGCAGGCCGTCGGGATCGTCGCGGCGGTCGGGCAGGCGCTGGCCTTCCAGAATATTCAGCGCGATCAGCGCGGCGATGCCCTGACCGTTCGGCGGAATCTCATGGACGCGGTGGCTGCCGTATTCGGCGGAAATCGGCGTGACCCACTCACTCTGGTGGGCGGCCAGATCCTCGGCGCGCAGCAGGCCGCCGGTCGCCTGCGCGTGGGCATCGATCTGTGCGGCCAGATCACCGCTGTAAAACGACTCGCCGTAGCTCTCGGCGATGGCTTCCAGCGTGCGGGCGTGACCCTCGCTGCGCCACAACGCGCCGGGGGCGGGCGCAAAACCGTCCGGGGCGAAGGTGCGGAACCACTCCTCCATGATGTCCAGTTTCAGGCCCCGGAAACTCTGGATGGTGCGCGCCCAGCCGGCCGACGCGGCGGGCGACAGCGGAAAGCCGTCGCGGGCGTAGCCGATGGCCGGGGCCAGCACCTGCGCGAAGTCCAGACGTCCGTGCGCGCGGTGCAGGTCAGCCCAGCCGCGCACGCCGCCGGGCACGGTCACGGGCGTCCAGCCGTGGCGGGGCATCTCGCCGCCGTGCCGCTGCTGCAGGGCGTCCAGCGTCAGGGCGGCGGGCGCCGCGCCGCTGGCGTTCAGGCCGTGCAGCTGGCCCCCGGCCCACACCAGCGCGAACAGGTCGCCGCCGATGCCGTTGGCGGTGGGCTCCACCACCGTCAGCGCGGCGGCGGTGGCAATCGCGGCGTCCACGGCGTTGCCGCCCGCCTGCAGCACGCTCAGCCCGGCCTGCGCAGCCATAGGCTGACCCGTGATGACCATGCCGCGCGAGGCGTAGACGGGACGGCGCACCACCGGATATTCAATTTGATAGGCCATAGGCCCATCAGGGTAGCAGGGGCGAGAGGAGGTGTTGCTCAGTTCCAGACGCGCAAGGTCTGGGAGGCAAATTGCTCCGCTGGCCGTGGCCCCAGCGACGCCACCAGCGCCGCCGTAAAGGCCCGGATCAGCGGCAACCCGGCCCGGTGCGGCAGCGCGGCCACGGCCATCGTCCGGTTCAGGGGTGCGGGCAGGGGCAGGAGGATCAGGCCATCCGGCACGGGGAGCAGGGCCAGGCGGGGCATCACCGTGACCCCCAGACCGTGACGCACCATGCCCAGGATCACGCTGTCCTGTTCGATCTCCGTGATGCCCGGCGTATCGACGCCCAGGCCCAGCAGATGCGTCTCGATGCGCTGGTGGCACGAGTTCCCTCTGGGCGACAGCAGCAGCGGCCCGCCCGCCAGCTCCTCCACGGTCACTGGATGCGGGCCGCGCGACGCCGGGGCAACAAACAGGTAGTCGTCCTGAAACAGCGGCGTGAGCCGCAGGCCCGCCGCCGCCTCGCCCTCGACCAGCGCCAGATCGGCCTGTCCGCTTCTCACCTGCTGTTCGCCGGTATTTCCCCGGTTGCGGTCTCCGTCCAGCAACCGGATGGTCACGGCCGGATGTTGTCGACGAAAGGCCGCCAGGACGGGCGGCAGCAGATGCGTGGCGGCCGAGCGGAAGGATGAGATCCGCAGCACCCCTGACAGCTCGCCGTCGTCCTGCGCCGCCAGCAGCACGTCCCCGGCCGCCTGCACGGCGGCGCGGGCATGGGCCACCGCGCGCAGACCAGCGGGCGTGGGCACCGTTCCGCTGGCGCTGCGGCGCAGCAGCGGGCGGCCCGCCAGGGCTTCCAGCTTGCCCACCGCCTCGCTCAGCGACGACTGCGAGGCATTCAACTCCGCCGCCGCCTCGCCGAAGCCCCCGGCGTCCACCACGGCAATCAGCGCCCGCAACTGCGCCAAGGTGGGCTGGTTCTGAGCGGCAACGGGGGTTCTGGGCAACGCCATGTTTCATTGTAGGCCGCGCGCCGAACCCCACCCATCGGAACAACCGATGGCGGCTGGGCCGCGGATGACACGGAACCGATGTCCAGAGTCAGCCGCGGCGGCGCAGGCTGGGCGCAGGAGGTTCGCCATGACCCTGAATGCCCGTTGCGCTCCCACTGTTCCCCCGCTGCCTGCCCCTCAGTCCATGCGGCCCGCGCGCCCCGCCGACGAACCGTTCGGCACGCTGGTGCTGGAAGCGGTGAGCCCCGCAGACGCGCCGGAGCAGCTCACCCTGCCCGACTGGGCCATCTGTACGTGGCCGGTGGCGCGGCTGGGCGACGTGACGCTGGAGGCCCGGCCCCTCTGGGCGCACCTGGGGCCGGACGATCTGCGCGCTGCCCTGCGGGCCGCAGGCTGGACGCCGCTGGGGCCGGTGCGGACGCGGCGGGGGTAAAAGACCCTCACCCACCGTTGCGCGGCCCCCCTCTCAGGGGGGAGAATCGGCCGCGGACAGACTGCGCGTTCCCGCCGTCTTCAGAACGCGCCACAAGAAGTCCCGCTCCAGAGGGGCGAGGGCTTAAGGGTGAAGGTGCCCTAGAAAATCCGGGGATTGGGCGCGATGTCCAGCGTATTGGCAGCGTCCGTCTCGTCGGCCCAGACCTTCATGTGGGTCAGCCGGGCGCTGCCGAAGGTGGTGGAAAAGGCCACGTCGCTGGCGTCGCGGCCCTGCGCGATCAGCACGCGGCCCGCGCGCGGCTTGTTGTGGCGGGCGTCGAAGGTGCGCCACTGGCCGTCCAGGAACGCCTCGAACCACGCGTGGAAGTCCATCGGCACGGGATCGGGCACGATGTCGATGTCGGGCATGTAGCCGCAGACGTAGCGGGCTGGGATGTTCAGCGCCCGGCAGAAGGCCACGCCCATGTGCGCGAAATCCCGGCACACCGCGCGGCGGCTGTCCAGCGCCTGCTTGGCCGAGGTGCTGCTGGTTGAGCCGTAGCCGTAGGTGCACTCGTCGAACAGGAAATCGCTGATGGCCTGCACCTGCGCCCAGCCGCCCGCCACGTGCCCAAAGCGCTCCCAGGCCTCGGCGCTGATCAGATCGCTGTCGACATAGCGGCTGGGCAGCAGATACTGGATGGTCTCGTCGGGCAGATCCTGCACCAGGGTCTTTTTCAGGTGCGGCAGCACCGGATCGGGGTTGCGCGTGATTTCCGCGATCAGGTCATGCCCGATCTCGAAGGTGCCGGGCTGCGCCACCGTGCGCCAGACCGTGTTGCCGTGCCCGTCGGTGTAGGTGTGGATGCCCCGGGCCGCGCCCAGGGGCCGGGCGTCGATGATGCGCTGGCGGGTGCCGGTGGCCTCCAGACGGTCTCCCGGCTGCACCACGAACAGCATCGGGGTGGGGTAGGGCACCTCGAAGGTCAGCGAGAACCCGGCCCGCACCCGGACGGGACGGTCAAAGGCGGTGTCCTGTGCTGCGGGAGTGCTGTTGGCCTGTGTCATTCACTGTAGTCTGAGGCTTTTTTGAACGCCGAATGTGTGAAGCCCAAATGGATGAAGTCTGTGCCGTGGGACGCCAATCCCGCCGGGGCCGGGGAGGCGTTAGCCTGCGAGCATGAACCGCCTCGCTGCCGAATCCAGTCCGTACCTGCGCCAGCATGCCGACAACCCGGTGGACTGGCAGCCCTGGGGCGAGGCCGCGTTCGCCGAGGCGCGGGAAAGGGGCGTGCCGCTGCTGCTGTCGGTGGGCTACTCCACCTGCCACTGGTGCCACGTCATGGCCCACGAGAGCTTCGAGGACACGGCCACCGCCTCTTACATGAATGAACATTTCGTCAATGTCAAGGTCGACCGCGAGGAACGCCCCGACGTGGACGCCGTGTACATGGCCGCCACCCAGGCCATGACCGGGCAGGGCGGCTGGCCCATGACCGTGTTCCTGACCCCCGACGCCGAACCCTTCTACGCCGGCACGTACTTTCCGCCGCGCGACGGTCAGGGAATGCCCAGCTTCATGCGCGTGATGACCAGCGTGGTGAATGCCTGGACTGGAGACCGCGAGAAGATCGTCGCCAACGCCCAGGCCCTCAGCGCCCACGTCCGCGACGCCAGCCAGCCGCGCCCGGCAGCGGGGGATTTGCCCGCCGACTTTCTGGAGCGCGGTGTAGCGAACCTGCGCCGCGTGTCCGACGCCGTGCGGGGCGGCTTCGGCGGTGCACCCAAATTCCCCGCGCCCACCACCCTCGACTTTCTGCTCACCCGTCCGGAGGGCCGCAGCATGGCGCTGCATACCCTGCGGCAGATGGGATCCGGCGGAATTTATGATCAGCTGGGCGGAGGCTTTCACCGCTACAGCGTGGACGCCGAGTGGCGCGTGCCGCACTTCGAGAAGATGCTGTACGACAACGCCCAGCTGGTGCGCACGCTGCTGCGCGCGTATCAGGTGAGCGGGGACGCCGAATTTGCGCGGCTGGCCCGCGACACGCTGGCGTACCTGGAGCGCGAGATGCTGCACCCGGACGGCGGCTTTTTCAGCGCGCAGGACGCCGACACGGGCGGCGTGGAGGGCCTGACCTTCACCTGGATCCCCGAGGAGGTGCGCGCCGTGCTGGGCGACGGCGAGGACGCCACCCTGGCCCTGCAGCACCTGGGCATCACCGACGGGGGCAATTTCCTCGATCCCCACCGGCCTGAATATGGGCGGCGCTCGGTGCCGTTCGTGGCGCAGTCGGTGGCCGAACTGGCCGCCCTGCACGGCGACAGCGAGGAGCGTATCGGGATGCGTTTGGAGGGCCTGAAAAACCGTCTGCACGCCGCCCGCCAGGCCCGCGAACAGCCTGGCACCGACGACAAGGTACTGACCTCGTGGAACGGACTGGCGCTGGCGGCCTTCGCGGACGCAGCCCGCGTCCTGCAAGAGCCCCATTACCTGGAGATCGCCCGCCGCAACGCCGACTTCATCCGCGCCGAGTTGCGCCTGCCGGACGGCACCCTGCGTCACACCTGGGGCGGCGGGCAGGCGAAGGTGGAAGGGCTGCTGGAAGACCACGCCCTGTACGCGCTGGGGCTGGTGGCGCTGTTTCAGGCGGGCGGCGACACCGCGCATCTGGAGTGGGCGCGCGAGCTGTGGGACATCGTCCGGCGCGACTTCTGGAATGAGGACGCGGGGGTGTTCATGGCCTCGGGCGGACGCGCCGAGACGCTGCTGACCCGGCAGGCGCCCGGCTTCGACAGCGCTGTGCTGTCCGACAACGCGGCGGCGGCCCTGCTGGCGCTGTGGATGGACCGCTATTTTGCCGTCGCAGACGCCGAGCAGCTGGCCCGCCGCACCGTCCAGAGCTTCCAGGCCGACATGCTGGCGGCCAGCGGGGGCTTCGGGGGGCTGTGGCAGGCCGCCGCGTTCCTGGCCGCGCCGCACTCCGAAGTTGCCATCATCGGCACGCCCGAGGAACGCCAGACGCTGGAGGTGGTGGCCGCCGAATTTTCATTGCCCTTCACGGCGCTGGCCTTCACGGAGGCGGGCGGCGATCTGCCGGTGTTGCAGGACCGTCCGGGCGGCGGGCTGGGCTACGTCTGCCGCAACCGCGCCTGTGAGTTGCCCACTCTGGACGCGGCGGTGTTCAGGCGGCAACTGGAAGGGCTGGCGAACTGAGCGCTTTCCTGCCTCCGGCTTGAGGCCCCAGGGTCAGAACCCTCCGTAGCCCCTGTCCTCCTCCTCGCTTTTCGTGCCGTCTGCCGGATTGCCCGTGTCCTTCAGCGTGATCAGCTCGTTGCTGCGCACGAAGGCCTCCATGAAGCGGCGCATGACCATCATCTGGCTGCCGTGGGCCTTCAGGGCGTCGAGCTTCTGGTCCTCGTCCTGCTGGTCCAGATCGGCGCGGTGCCAGGGCAGATGCACGCCGCGCGGCGAGATCAGCAGCGGGAAGCTCTCGTGCAGTCCCTTGGGCACCGGCCATTCCAGGCCGCCGTGCACGATCCAGTAGCGGGCGCGGGAGGACCAGCCGCGTTCCCCCAGCAGGGCCTGCGTGAACAGGCTGGTGGCGACGTGATCGGGGTGGGCGTCGCTGGTGGAGGGCAGCAGCACCAGATCGGGCCTCACGCGGTCCAGCACGCTGCCCAGGTCACGCCGCAGGTTCAGGGCCGTATACACCGCGCCGGGCGACAGCGCGCGGGTGTAGGGCACGCGCAACGTGCCGGTGTGGGGCGAGCGCACTGGATCGGGACTGCGCCACATCCTCAGCAGCGCGCCGTCCGGGTAGCCCAGGAAGGTCAGGTGACCGGCGGGCACGCCCAGGGCGGCGGCGGCGGCGGCCCCCTCGTCCATGCGGCGGCGGCCCAGTTTCTGGGTGGCCCCCAGGCGGGGCCGCAGGGTGCGGTCCAGCAGCGCGCTGTCCAACTCGAAGCCGTCGCCGCTGGTCACCCACACAACGTAAACCTGTGCCCCGGCCTGCACCGCCCCGGCGATCAGGCCGCCGCAGCACAGGCTCTCGTCGTCGGGGTGGGGGCTGACCACCAGCACCGTCTGCCCGGCGCGGATGGCCGGCAGCGCGGGCAGGGCGTGGACGGCGGCGACGGCGCGCGGGTACAGCACCACCAGCGCCGAGGCCGCGTTGATGGCGTAGGCCAGCGCCAGCGCAACGAGCAGCAGCGCGCCCAGCACCCAGTCGCGCCGCCGGGTGCCGAATTGCCGCCTGCTCCCTGACCCGCGCATGGCCCCAGCGTAGGGCATCGGCCCAGGCTTCGGCGTCCGCCCAAAGTCTCCTGAGCGTCCCGGCTGCCGTGCCGCAGTCCGGCCCGTCTCAGGCGGTCTATTCAAACAAGGGCAGGGCTAGCGGGTCAGTTCCTGCACCCCGTCCGGCGAGGCCACGAAGGCCCGCTCGGCCAGGCCCAGGAAGAGGCCGGTCTCCACCACGCCCAGGGTCCCTTTCAGCTCGCGCTCCAGCGCGGCAATGTCGCTGCCGGGGCGCAACTGCGCGTCGTAGATGTAATTGCCGTTGTCGGTCACGTAGGGCTGCGCGCCGGGTTGCCGCAGCCGTCCGCCCGGCACGATCTGGCGCAGCCGCTCGACGGTGCTCAGAAAACCGAAACGGACGATCTCGACCGGCAGCGGCGCCTTCTCGCCGATCTGGGTCACGAGTTTGCTGTGATCGGCAATGATGATCAGCCGCCGCGACTGCATCTCGGTCAGTTTCTCGCGCAGCAGGGCGCCGCCCAGACCCTTGATCAGGTCGAGGTTGGGGGCGATCTCATCGGCGCCGTCGATGGCGATGTCCAGCGGGCGGGGGTCTAATGGCTCCACCGTCAGGCCCACCTCACGGGCCAGGGCGTCGCTGGCCTCGCTGGTGGCGACGCCCACGATGCGGGTCAGTGCCCCGCTCTGCACCCGGCGCCCGATTTCCTCGATGGCGTACTTCGCGGTGCTGCCGGTGCCCAGGCCCACCCGCATGCCGCTCTCGACCAGGGCGACGGCGCGCAGGGCAGCCTCCTTTTTCAGCGGCTCCAGATCAGGCATGCTTGTTCTGGTCCTTCTCGATGGCCGCCGCCACCGCGTCTGCGTGCCCGTCCACCGACACGGCCAGCCAGCTCTTGATCAGGGTGCCGTCCGGCCCGATCAGGAAGGTCTGGCGCTTGATGCCCTCGGTGACCTTGCCGTACAGGTTCTTGGGGCCGTAGGAACCGATGCTTTTCAGGTACGCGGCGTCCGGGTCACTCAGCAGCGGAAAGGGCAGGCTGTGCTTCTCGGCAAACTGGGTGTGGCTCTCGGCGTCGTCCGCGCTGACGCCCACGATGGCCGCGCCCAGCGCCTTGAGCGGGGCGCTGTCGCGGAAATCGCACGCCTCTTTGGTGCAGCCGGGGGTGTCGTCCTTGGGATACACGTACAGCACCAGGTACCGGCCCGCGTAGTCGTTCAGCGCGTGGGCCTGGCCGGAGGCGTCGTTCAGGGTGAAGTCGGGAAAGGGCTGGCCGGGCTGGGGAACGGGGGAGGCGTCTGTCATGGGTCCAGGGTAACGCGGCAAGAGGATGACAGGTCGATCAACCGTCCGCCCATCGCCCTGTCATCCGTTGTGATCTGTCCGCTGGTGTGCCCTGTCCTCTGGCGGGCCGCGCTAGATCGAGACGCGTCCGGGCAGCGTCGTGGTGTCCTCCGGCTCCTCGAAGCCGATGTCGGGGTTGCCGGGGCCGTCCTGCACCACGGCTGGGTCTTTCTCGTAGCGCTCGGGGATCTTGCGCAGGCTCTCGGCGTCGCTGTGGTGTTCGGGCGTCTCGTCGAAGTGTTCGTCGCTGGTGTGTCCGGTCATGGCTCCAGGCTAGGCGGCAGCGGCGGCGGCCGGGTGTGTCAAAGACCAAGACAGGTTCAGCCTGAGCGTTTTACACTGACGCTACACATGAACCCACTGGCGACGCTCCTGACGCTCGCGCTGGCTGCCTCGGCGGCGGCGCAGCCCTTTCCCGCCTCCCCGCTCGCCGCCCTGACGCAGACCGCGCCCTCAGCCCAGGCGGCGGCCCAGCCCATCCCCAAAAACGTGCTGCGCGTGCGCTACCTGCGCCCCGACGGCACCTACGCCGGCTGGGGCCTGCACGTCTGGGAGGACGCCGCCAAACCCACCGAGTGGGCCGCGCCGCTTCAACCGACCGGCGTGGACGCGGGCGGCGCGTACTGGGACGTGCCGCTGAAGGACGGTGCGGCCAAGGTGGGCTTTATCGTCCACAAGGGCGACGAGAAAGACCCTGGCGCGGACTTT
This sequence comes from Deinococcus radiopugnans ATCC 19172, assembly GCF_006335125.1. NCBI lineage: Bacteria > Thermotogati > Deinococcota > Deinococci > Deinococcales > Deinococcaceae > Deinococcus > Deinococcus radiopugnans. The sequence goes on along the minus strand of NZ_VDMO01000014.1, from coordinate 103,224 downwards.
TTCGCCGATCCCGCCAAGGGCCGCGAGGTGCTGATCCGCAGCGGCAAGGCCGAGTTCGCCTACGTGGCGCAGGAAACGCCTGTGCCCGCCAACACCGCCCGCATCAACTACTACCGCCCGGACGGCCAGTACGACGGCTGGGGCCTGCACGTCTGGGAGGACACCGCCAAGCCCACCGAGTGGACCGCGCCGCTGAACCAGACGGGCAAGAATGATTTCGGTGTGTACTGGGACGTGCCCATGAAGACCGACTGGAAGAAGCTGAATTTCATCATCCACAAGGGCGACGAGAAGGATCCTGGCCCCGACATGACGCTGAGCGCCGAACAGGGCACTCAGGCGTGGATCGTCAGCGGCAACGCGGCGGTCAACACCGCCAGACCCGAGACCAGCGTGCGGCAGATCGGTGACCTGAGGAAGCAGGGGGCGATTATGCTGGGACGCGACACGGTGGCGGTCAAGCCCGGCTTCGTTCAACCGGGCGCGCTTTTAACGCTGCACGCGGCCCTCGACGCCTCGCTGAAGCTGACCCCGGCGGGCGTGGACGGCGGCGCTGGCCTCACGCTGGAAGCAGTCGAGGGCGGCCTGACGGCGGCGCAGAAGGCCAGGGTGCCGTATCTGGCGAATTACACGCTGCTGCGCGTGCGCGAGGAAGACCGGGGCAAGATAGACTCGGCGCTGAGGGGTCAACTGGCGGTGTCCTCGGTGATGCCCGACGGCACTGTGCTGGACGTGACCGGGGTGCAGACGGCCCTGGCGCTGGACGATCTGTACGCCTACAGCGGGCCGCTGGGCGTGACCTGGGCGGGCAACGTTCCCACCGTGCGCGTCTGGGCCCCCACCGCGCAGGACGTGAAACTGCACGTCAGCGACGTGGACGGCAAGAACGAGAAAACGGTGGCGATGACCCGCGAGAAGAGCGGCGTGTGGACGGCCAAGGGTGACGCCACTTGGAAGAACCGCGCCTATCTGTTCGAAACCAAGGTCTTCGCCCCCAGCACCGGCAAGATCGAGACCAACCTCGTGACCGATCCGTATTCGGTGGGCCTGACCCTGAACAGCGCGCGCAGCCTCCTGATCGATCTGAACGACGCCGCGCAAAAGCCTGCCGGATGGGACACCCTGAAGAAGCCCGCGCTGAACTCGGTCAACGATCTGAGCTTCTACGAACTGCACCTGCGCGATTTCAGTGCCGCCGACGCGACAGTTCCGGCGGCGCAGCGCGGCACCTACCTGGCCTTTACCCGGAGCGGCAGCAACGGCATGAAGCACCTGAAGGCGCTGGCCGACGCAGGCCTGAAGGCCATTCACCTGCTGCCCACCTTCGACATCGCCACCATCAACGAGAACAAGACGCAGTGGAAGACGCCGGGCGATCTGAGCAAATTCCCGCCCGACAGCGACGAGCAGCAGAAGGCCGTGAACGCCGTCAAGGACGCCGACGCCTACAACTGGGGCTACGATCCCTACCACTACATGGTGCCGGAGGGCAGCTACGCCGTGAAGGCGGACGAGCGCACGAAGGAGTACCGCCAGATGGTGATGGCCCTGAACGCCTCGGGCCTGCGGGTGGTGCAGGACGTGGTGTTCAACCACACCAACGCGTCGGGGCAGGCCGAGCGCAGCGTGCTGGACAAGATCGTGCCCGGCTACTACCACCGCCTGAACGCGGACGGCGGTGTGGAGAACAGCACCTGCTGCTCGAACACCGCCACCGAACACACCATGATGCGCCGCCTGATGATCGACACGCTGGTGTTAATGGCGAAGGCGTACAAGGTGGACGGCTTCCGCTTTGACCTGATGGGCCACCACATGGTGGAGGACATGAAGGCGGCGCGGGCTGCTCTGGACGCCCTGACCGTGGCGAAAGACGGCGTGGACGGCAGGAAGATCTACCTGTACGGCGAGGGCTGGGACTTCGGCGAGGTGCAGGGGGGCAAGCGCGGCGTGAATGCCACGCAGGTCAACCTGTACGGCCAGGGCATCGGCACCTTCAATGACCGCATCCGCGACGCGGTGCGCGGCGGTAACCCGTTCGGCGGCCTGCAGGAACAGGGCTTCGCCACCGGACTGGTGGGCCTGCCCAACGGCCAGAAGGGCAACACGGATACGGCCAAGTTGCTTCAACTCTCGGATCTGATCCGGGTGGGCCTGACGGGTAACCTGCGCGATTACAAGCTGACCAACGCGGCGGGGCAAACCGTCACGGGCGCGGGCATCAAATACGGCGACGCGCCCGCCGGGTACGCGGCCAGCCCACGCGAGGCCATCAACTACGCCAGCGCACACGACAACCAGACCCTGTTCGACGCCGTGCTGCTCAAGGCCCCACAGAACGCGACGGGGGCGCAGCGCACGCGCATGCAGAACCTCGCCAACAGCATCATTCTGCTGGGCCAGGGGCTGCCGTTCAGCACCTCCGGCGATGACCTGCTGCGCTCCAAGAGCTTCGACACCGACAGCTACAACAGCGGCGACTGGTTCAACACCATCGACTGGACTGGGACAACCAACGGCTTTGGCCGGGGCTTACCCCTGGCCGAGAAGAACGCCGACAACTGGCCGCTGTACCGCCCCATCCTGGGCAACGCGGCGCTGCAACCCGGTCCCGCCGATATTGGGCGGGCCTTCGATGCCTACCGCGAGTTCCTGCGGGTGCGCTACTCCTCTGACCTGTTCCGTATGGCGACGGCGGCGCAGGTGCAGCAGGGCCTGACGTTCCTGAACACTGGTCCCAGGCAGATTCCCGGCGTGATTGCGATGAAACTCAGCGGCGCGGTCACGGCCACCAATCCCTACAGGAACATCGTCGTGGTCTTCAACGGCGGCGGGAAAGCCGTGACCGTGACCGACGCGAAGCTGGCGGGTCTGAACCTGAGCCTGCATCCCGTGCTGGCGGCCAGCACGGATGCCGTCGTCAAGACCAGCACATACGCTGGAAATGGCGTCACCGTGCCAGGGCTGACGACGGCGGTGTTCGTCGGGAAATGAGCGGGCACAGATAATGAGCGGGCACAGATGAGCCGGAAGCCGCTGCTCGTGCTGGTGACGGGCGTGCCGGGCAGCGGCAAGACCACGCTGGCCGCCGCCCTGAACGCGAGGCTGGGCTTTGCCCTGCTCTCCCGCGACGACTTTCAGGTGCGGCTGTGGAACCTGTGGCAGGATCAACCCGATCTGCTGCCCCACGTGCCCAGGGCGCACTGGGCCGCGTATTACGCCACGGTGGATGCCCTGCTGGACACGGGTGTCAGCGTGGTGGCCGAAGGCAGCGTCCACACCACGCGCGGCGCGGCGGAGATTGCGGTGCTGCTGCCGAAAGCAGATGCGGTGGTGATTCATTGCGTGGCCTCCAGAGCCGTGACCCATGAACGCTTTCGCACCCGCACGGGCGTGGGCCGCCGCCAGCATCCCGCGTACACCGACGCCGAGAACCTGCGGCAGATGGAGGAGAATCCGGCTCGTTGGGCGCACTTCGAGCAGCCCGTGGCGCTGGAGATCCCGAAGCTGATTGTGGACACGGGAGGCAGCTATCAGCCCAGGCTCGACAACATCCTAGAGTTCATCTGGAAGCGTGAGTAGAACGAATGATTTTGACTGCGCCAGCGCGCATTTCAGAACCAAAATCTCAGACACGTTAAGGATTGGCCTGGAAAAGGGATAGAAGTGGTCAGCCTCTCCCCGCCAATCTGAGAGAAATGAGAAGTGCAGTCACAAAGTCTCGCCTATGTCTAGCACTAGCCTTTCTATTCCAGCCGCCGCCTGGATTTAAGCTCAGCGGCGTTCCTGACATCTGTACCACGGACTCCCCTGGAGGTTTCACAATGAAAGCGTCAACCCTAACCCGTTCCACCCTGGCCGTGCTGGCCGCCTCGCTGCTGGCCGCCGCGTCCGCCAAGCCTATTATCGTGGGCAGCAAACTCGACCCCGAGGCGCAGATTCTGGGGCAGATGATTCTGCTGACCCTCAAGAACGCGGGCCTGGAGACCACCGACAAGACCAACCTGGGCGACACCGGCGTGAACCGCAAGGCGATCCTGGCCGGCGAAATCGACGTGTACCCCGAGTACACCGGCAACGCGGTCTACCTGTTCCCGGCGGCCAAGATCACGCCCAAGCAGGCGGGCAATCCCGGCACCATCTACGGCTTGGCGCGGCAACTGGACAGCAAGAACGGCATCACCTGGCTCAAGCCCGCCAACGTGAACAACACCTGGGTAATCTCGGTGCCGCAGAAACTGGCGACCGCTGAGAAGCTCAAGAGCGTGGCCGATCTGGCGAAGTACATCAACGGCGGCGGCAAGTTCAAGATTGCGGGCAGCCCTGAGTACTTCAACCGCCCCGACACCTTCCCGGCTTTCGAGGCCGCCTACGGCTTCAAGCTCAAGCCCGATCAGAAGCTGGTGCTGGCGGGCGCGACGCCTCCGCAGGCGCAGCAGGCCGCCTCGAACGGCACCAACGGCGTGAACGCGGCGATGGCCTACGGCACCGACGGCACGCTGGCGGCCCTGAGCATGGTGGCGCTGACCGATCCCAAGGGCGCGCAGTTCGTGTACCAGCCCGCGCCGATCATCCGCACCAGCACCCTCAAGGACAACCCGCAGGTGGAAGCCGCGCTGAACAAGGTCTTCGCCAGCCTGAACGCCAGCACCCTGCAGGGGCTGAACGCCAAGGTGGCCCTCGAAGGCCAGACCCCGCAGGCCGTGGCGCAGGCCTACCTGAAGTCCAAGGGTCTGATCAAGTAATACGGACTCCGATTGAAAGGTGTTGAAAACACCTGGAAATCCGAGCGAAGCGAGCAGGAGAAAAACGGGTTCCGGATGTGGAGTGTAGAGATCGAAGCTGTCCCGATCTCTACACGAAACAAACGGAACCCGTATAACACCGGCAGCATGGGGGGGCAGTGGAAGGGCCAGTGGGTGCCCTCACCCGCTGCCCTTTCCCGTTGCGGCCCATTCGTCAACAAAAAATAAAGCGGATCGGACGGTGATCGGCCTGCCCCTCCCCAATGATGGGAATGTTTTCCGCCTGCCCTGCCCGCCTGCCCCGAGGAGTGCCCTCTTGACCGTTGTGATCGCATGACCGCCGCTCCGCCGGGTTCGGCCGTCAACCCCCGCCGCCCTACCGCCGCACCCGACGTGCAGCTGATCTTCTGGCTGGGCGGCCTGCTGATGCTGGCCGCGTGTTTCCTGCCGTGGGCGCTCTTGCGGCCCAACCGGCTGGCGTCCGGCGTGTACATGACGCTGCCCGCCGTGTGGATGGGGGTGGGAGGCGTGCTGGCGCTGGCGGTGCCGCTGTCGGCCCGCCTGCTGCCCCGTCTCACCCCGTTGCTGAGCGGCGCGGCCCTGGCGCTGGGCTTTTACCTGCTGGGCGCCCGCATGACCGCCGCCATGCTGGGTCAGCCCGAATTCGCGCGGGCCAGCGCCAGCAGCGGGGTGTGGGTGTGGCTGCTGGGGGCGGGGATTGCCCTGTACGGCGCCAGTCAGCTTGCCCTGCCGGAGCGGGTCTGGGGCGGGCTGGCGTGGCTGTGGCTGCCCGTTCTGGTGGTGCTGGCCCTGAGCGGCCAGCTGGCCGACTGGTCTGTGTTGCGCGAGCTGGACGCCCAGCAGGCCCGGTTCCTGCAGGAGGTAGGACAGCACCTGAAACTGGTGCTGACTGGCCTGGGGCTGGCGGTGCTGATCGGCGCGCCGCTGGCGGTCTGGGCCTCGCGGCGGCCCCGCGCGGCGGACGCGGTGCTGGGCTTTGCCAATGGCGTGCAGACCATTCCCAGTCTGGCGCTGCTGGGTCTGCTGATCGCGCCGCTGGGGGCGCTGGCGACGGCGCTGCCGTTCTTGCGGGAGGTAGGTGTGAGCGGCATCGGCACGGCCCCGGCGCTGACCGCGCTGACGCTGTACGCGCTGCTGCCGGTGCTGAGAAACGGGCTGGTGGCCCTGCGCGGTGTGTCGCCCGGCGCGCTGGACGCTGCGCGCGGTATGGGCATGACCGACAACCAGCGTTTCTGGCGGGTGCAGCTGCCGCTGGCGCTGCCGGTGTGGCTGTCGGGGGTGCGGCAGGCGGCGGTGCTGCTGGTGGGCGTCGCCAGCATCGCTCAGCTGATCGGCGCGGGCGGGCTGGGCTACTTCATCTTCAGCGGCCTGCAAACGGCGGCCAGTGACCTGATTCTGCTGGGCGCCATTCCCGCTGCCCTGCTGGCAATTGGCGTGGACGCCCTGCTGCGCGGCCTGGAAGTGCTGCTGACCCGGCAGTGGGGGCGGGGGTGATAAGGGGCTTGTGGCGTGTGGCCTGTGGCTTGTGGGAAAAGAAGGGGAGGTGGTACGCGGTGCGCGGGAGGCGGGAAAAGGGGGCCACCGGGCAGGCCGCAGTCCTGGCAAGTCGCCGTGGCCTTTCCCCATCAACCATCACCCTTCAACCATCAACCCACATCCCCCGGAGCCACCCATGATTGAACTCAAGCACCTGGAAAAGAAGTACGTCAACGAGGCCTCCGGCGAGCCGTTCTACGCGGTCAAAGACCTGAGCCTCACTTTTCCGGACGGCAAGATCACGGCGCTGCTGGGGCCGTCGGGCTGCGGCAAGACCACCACGCTGCGGATGATCAACCGTCTGACCGAGCCGACGGGGGGCCAGATTCTGCTGGACGGGCAGGACATCATGGCCCAGCGCCCGGAAGACCTGCGGCGGGGGATCGGCTACGTGATTCAGCAGATCGGGCTGTTTCCGCACCTGAGCGTGCTGCAAAATGTCGCCACCGTGCCGGATCTGCTGGGCCGCCCGAAGGCGCAGACCCGCGAGCGGGCGCGTGAGCTGCTGGCGCTGGTGGGCCTGGAGCCGGGGCAGTTTGCGGACAAGCACCCGCACGAGCTGTCCGGCGGGCAGGCGCAGCGGGTGGGCGTGGCGCGGGCGCTGGCCGCCAATCCCCCGGTGCTGCTGATGGACGAACCGTTCGGCGCGCTGGACCCGCTGGCCCGCGACAAGTTGCAGGAGGCGTTTTTAGACATCCAGCGCCGCCTGCAAAAAACGATTGTGCTGGTCACCCACGACATCGACGAGGCATTGCGCCTGGGGGATCGGGTGGCCCTGCTGAACGCCGGAGAGCTGGCCCAGTTCGGCACCCCCAATGACTTGGTGCGCCACCCCGAGAGCGAATTCGTGCGGCAATTTCTGGGCGAGGACGCGCTGCTGCGCCAGCTGGCGGGCCTGACCGCCTCTCAACTGGCCCAGCCGGGCGACGCCACGGGCTTGCCGCAGATCAGCGGCTCGCTGAATGTCCGCAGCGCCCTGAGCGTGATGCTGGGCCAGCGGTCCGACGCCCTGGCGGTGCTGGACGCGGAAGGGCAGGTGCAGGGCGTCCTGACGTGGCAGATGTTGGAGGCAGCCGGATGAGGGCAGGCGGATGACGGTGGCCCGCGCCGCCGGAACGCGCCGCCCCGTCTCGGCATTCCTGCCCGCCCTGCTGTGGCCCGCGCTGCTGCTGGTCTGCCTGATTCCGGGGGTGCTATCGAACCTGTTCGCGCCACTGTCGGCGGGGATTCCGCCGGACACTGGGGGCCGCCCGCTGTGGCAACTCACGCTGATTCACCTGCAACTGGTGCTGGGCGCGGAGCTGATCGTGCTCTTGCTCGGCGTGCCGCTGGCGGTGTTCGTGACCCGTCCGGGCCGCGCCGCTTTAATGCGCCTGACCGAGACGGTCACGGGGCTGGGCCAGACGGTTCCCACCATTGCCATCCTCGCCCTGGCGGTGCCGACGCTGGGGCTGGGGCTGCCGCCGACCGTGTTGGGGCTGGTGCTGTACGGGCTGGTGCCGGTGGTGTCCAACGGCATCGCGGGCCTGCTGGCGGTGGATCAGGGGGTGCTGGACGCGGCGCGCGGCGTGGGCATGACCGCCCGTCAGCGCCTGATGCGGGTGGAACTGCCCCTGAGCCTCTCAGTGCTGATGGCCGGCATCCGCACCAGCACCGTCTACAACGTCGGCACGGCCACCATCGGCGCGGCGCTGGGCGCGGGCGGGCTGGGCAGCCTGATCATCAACGGGCTGTCGCAGCAGAACACCGGACTGGTCTTGATCGGCGCGGTGCTGGCCGGCTTGCTGGCCCTGAGCCTGGACGCGTTGCTGGAACTGGTGTCTCCGAGCGGGAGGTGAGGGGGCTTGTGGGAAAAGAGGGGAGGCGGTGTGCGGTACGCCGTGCGCGGTCTTCTGAGCGTTCAGCCCTTTAGACGTTTAGACGGCGAAGCCCCTCAGCGGTTTGACCGTTAGACGGTTTGACCTTCAGACCCTTTGACCTTTAGACGGGGCAAAGCCCCCCTACAATGCCCCCATGCGGATTCGTCTCGACCCCTGGCCGGTGGACACCCACGACGGCCAACTGACCCTCAAGCCCTTCGCGGGGCTTGTTTTCAATGCCGAAACGGAGGCGTGGTCCGCCATCGCTCCCCGTGAGATTCCGGCCCGGCTCTCCAAGGTGCTGGTGGTGGACGGCAAACCACGCATGGAGGCCCGGCTGCTGCTGGACGACGAGAACGGTGGCCTGAGCCTGGCCGGCTTCGGGGCCTTCGTGGCGGGCGCGGTGGACCTGTGTCCGCACGGCTCGCGGCAGGCCGAGCTGCTGGAAGTGGCCGCCCAGCGCGTGCTGGCCTACAGCAACGAGGGCGGCGCGACCGTGGAAATGACCCGCCTCAGCCCGCGCAACCCGCACACCGGACGACTGGAGTACACGCCGCATGTCTTTTCAGGCAGCCAGTTGGAGGGCGCGAAAAGCAAGGTGCAGCGCCTGATGCTGGACGCCGAGGCCGAACTGAGCCACCGCCTCGCCTCCGCCCTGCCACTGGACGAACATGACCCGAACGCCCTGCCCGACACGCTGGTCTTGCAGGACGGCCCGGTGCGGATCGGCGGGGCGGGGCGCGCGGTGCTGGGCTACGTCAAGACCCTGCACACCGACTACCTGGGTGCGGACCGGATCGGCCTGCTGGGCACGCTGAAGCCGGGGGAACGCACCCCCGTCCTGCGCTTCCGGGTGGGCGATCAGGGCGGCGGGCAGGACTCGGAGGGCCGCGAGCAGCGCTTCACGTGGTACGTCCGCCTGTGCGATCCGCCCTTTTACCAGCATCCGCTGGCCGGCGTGATGCGCCTGGAAATGCACGCGCCGGAGGACAGCGATTTCGTGCCGCGTGGCGTGCTGGACATCGCCAACCTGTCGGGGCGGCTGCTGTGCAGGCTGGCGAGCGCGCCGCACAAGGACGCCCGCGCCCCGCAGAACCTGATTCCCACCGCCGCGCTGGAGCAGGCGATGGGCCGCGCGATGGGCAGCGCCGAACTGGTCACGCGCCGCATCCGCTCGCATCTGGCGCGCGAATTAGGCAAAGAGGCGGTGGCATGACCGGCACCTCCGAGGCCCGCATCGGCATGGTGCTGGGCACCGAGGACGTGACGCCCACCGTCTTCTGGTTCGCCGTGAGCGCGGGCGCGAGCGTGCAGCTTGATGATCTGGTGGTGGTGGAAACCCTCAAGCCCGATGGCCGCCCGGTGCGCTTCTACGGGCTGGTGGACAACGTCCGCAAGCGGCACGAGGGCGTCACCTTCGAGTCCGACGTGGAGGACGTGGTGGCCGGCATCCTGCCCGCCAGCGTCAGCTACGCCGCGCGGGTGCTGGTCACGCGGGTGGATCCCGAGAACTTCATTCCGCCGCAGCCGGGCGACACCGTGCGGCACGCGCGCGGCGACGACCTGAACATGGCCCTCAGCGCCGACAAGATGGGGCAGGCCAGCTTCCCCGGCGGCCTGCTGGCCGACGGTCAGCCGCTGCCGCTGAACTTCCGCTTCGTCAACGGCGAGAGCGGCGGCCACATCAACATCTCGGGCATCTCGGGGGTGGCGACGAAAACCAGTTACGCGCTGTTTTTGCTGCACAGCATCTTCCGCAGCGGCGTGATGGACCGGGTGGCCCAGGAGAGCGGCGGGCGCATGGCCGGCAGCTCTGGCGGGCGCGCCATCATCTTCAACGTCAAGGGCGAGGACCTGCTGTTCCTGGACAAACCCAACAGCAAGGTGGTCAGGAAGGAGGCCGAGGCCGGGGCCAACAAGGGCTTCGCCCGTGACCGCTACGCCCTGCTGGGCCTGCCGATGACCCCCTTCCGCGACACCCAGTTCCTGGCCCCGCCCCGCGCCGGGGCAACAGGCAGCGCCATCGTCCCCCATACCGATCAGCGCTCGGAGGGCGTGACCCCCTTCGTCTTCACCCTGCGCGAGTTCTGCGCCAACCGGCTGCTTCAGTACGTCTTCTCGGACGCGGGCAGCAGCCTGAACCTGGGCTTCGTGATCGGGAACATCGAGGAAAAGCTGTTCCGCCTGGCCGGGGCGCAGACGGGTTCCGGCACCGGCCTCAAGGTGGACGACTGGCAGGTGGAGCTGAGCGAGACGCCGCCCGAGGATCTGGAATTTGGCGAGCTGGGCGGCGTCAACCTGCGGACCTTCGATCAGCTGATCTCGTACATCGAGTTCAAGCTCTTAGAAGACCGCGACGGCGAGGGCGATCCCAAATGGGTCTTAAAGCAGGCCCCCGGCACCCTGCGCGCCTTTACCCGGCGGCTGCGCGGCGTGCAGAAGCACCTGACGCCTTTAATCCGTGGTGACCTGAGCGAAGCTGAGGCCGCCCGCTACCGCCCCAACCTGCTGAGCGGCGCGCAACTGAGCGTGGTGGACATCCACAATCTGTCCGGCCCGGCGCAGATGTTCGTGGTGGGCGTGCTGCTGCGGCAGGTGTTTGATCACAAGGAAAAGTACGGGCGACAGGACACCGTGTTCGTGGTGCTGGACGAGCTGAACAAGTACGCCCCGCGCGACGACGGCAGCCCGATCAAAGACATCCTGCTGGAAATCGCCGAGCGGGGGCGCAGCCTGGGCATCATTTTAATCGGCGCGCAGCAGACTGCCAGTGAAGTGGAGCGGCGCATCGTCTCCAACGCGGCCATCCGGGTGGTGGGCCGGCTGGATCTGGCGGAAGCCGAGCGCCCCGAGTACCGTTTCCTGCCCCAGAGCTTCCGCGCCCGCGCCGGGATTCTGCAACCCGGCACCATGCTGGTGTCTCAGCCGGACGTGCCCAACCCCGTGCTGGTCAATTACCCCTTCCCAGCGTGGGCCACGCGCGGCGACGAGGTGGACGATCTGGGGGGCCGCGACGTCGTGGAAGTGGGCGACGACTGGCTGCGCTGAGACAGGCACAAAAAATCGCCCTTCTGGGCGACGTAAATGCTTATGGTCCTCAAGGCATACGGAAGGCATGGGTGGTCAATCAATGGAACCATTCATGCCTTGCGGCTACAGCTGCTGCACCAGAATCGGCGTGGTGGTGGGCTGCGCGCTGCCGCCGGGTGGCTCCACGCTGACGGCCAGGGTCAGACCGTCGGGAGCGTCCTGCACCAGTGTGCCCTGGCCGTCGATCACGCCCAGCGATACGGGGGCGCCGTCCTGGATCTTCCACAGCTGGTACACGCGGTTCTCTGGCGGCGCGGCGCTCAGATATAGAAAAGCGGTGCCGTCACGCAAGCGCACCACCTGGCCGATCTCTTCCCTGTCCGCGCCGGTCAGGGGCTGGCTCACCGCGCCGGGCATGCCCGCGTAGCGGGTCAAGGGATCGCTGGGAGGGCGCAGGGCGAAGAACAGCGCCAGGGCGGCGGCCAGCCCCAGCACGCCCAGCCCCAGGCTCCAGCCCCTGCGCCCTGACGGGGCTGCAGGGGGCGTTTCTGGCGCCTGGGCAGGGGTCAGGGGCGGGAAGACCGGTGCCGCCTCACGCTCCGCGCGCAACCGCGCCATCAACCGGTCTGCGGCCCCCTCCGGGACCTGAGCGGACGGCAGTTGCTCGGGCAGGGCGTGCAGGGCCGCCATGTCGCTGCGGTACTCGGCCTGCAACTCGGGGTCGGCGTCGAGCGCGGCCTGAACACGCGCCTGCTCCTGCGGGGACAGGGTGCCCAGCGCCAGGGCGATCAGATCGTCTCGTTGGATGGACATGCGTGTTCACCTGCCTTCTGCCCGGTACAGCCAGAGCGGATCATAGCCTGTCTACCTTAAGCGTATGGAATGAGGACTGCGAGAGGAGCCAGCATGGTTCAGAGGGTGCCGGAGGGGCCGAGCAGGGCTTTCATGCGCCCCAGGGCCGAACGTAAGCGTGATTTGACGGTGCCCACCGGCAGGCCCAACAGGACCGCCAGTTCGCTGTGGGTGTAGCCGCGGTAGTACGCCAGTTCGATCAGTTTGCGCTGGTCCGTCTCCAGCCCCTGCACGGCTTGCTCGGCCAGCAACCGGTCGGTGGGATCGGCGGCGGCGGTGGGCGCGTCCCACTCCTCGATCTCCAGCGACGTCTGCGGACGGTCCCGCAGTTCCTGCAAGAAACGGTGGTGCGCGATGCTGACCAGCCAGGTCTTGACGCTGGCCCGCGAGGCGTCGAAGCGTCCGGCGTGTTTCCAGGCGTTCATAAAGGCGTCCTGAACACAGCTTTCCACATCGTCGTTCTGGTGCAACATGCGGTGGCCCAGGGCATACAGCAGGCGGGCGTAGCGATCATGCAACTCGCGCAGGGCGTCTTCCTGCCCACCCGCCATGGCCTGGATCAGCGCCACGTCCGGAGCATCGGGGGGAAGGGAAGGTTGGCTCATCAGGTGGAGATCACCCTATCAAGGGTTGACACCCTGGCCACTTCATGAGTATTGGGACACCTTTATTGATTGGGGCTCACCTGGGGCCGTGTCGCTTCAGGCCTCGGCGTTGCGGGGCGGCGTGACGGCGGCAGCGGCCACCGGGGCGGCGGTCTGGGCCACCGTGACCGGCTGCTCGACCACCGGGGTGGCGACGATGTTCACGCCGTCCAGTTCGGCCTTGAGGCCCTGGGTGCTCTTGCGGAATTCGCGCAGGCCGTGGCCCAGGCTCTTGCCCAGTTCAGGCAGTTTGCGGGGGCCGAAGACCACCAGGGCAACCAGTAGAATCACAATCAGTTCTGCGGGGCCGATGTTGGGCATGGTGAAAACCTCCAATGGGGGAAGAAGCGAGGAACAGAACAGGGGACGGGCCGCCCGAAGGCCAACCTGCGTCCCCTACGGACGGGCAAGAAAAGAGTAGGCGCTTAGCTCTTGGGCAGCAGCGGTCCGACGATGTCCGACACGGTTTTCATATCCAGCGGCTTCCAGAAGTCGGTGGGCGTAGGCGAGTAGTTGAGGTCGAACTGGCCGGTATTGGTCACGGTTTCGCCGCCCTTGGGCTGCGGGGCAATAGACGTTTGTTGATCAGCCTTGGTATAGCCCAGCTGACGGCGCAGTTCCTGAATGCCGCTGGCGTGGTTGGCCTCGACAGCCAGCACGCTGGCGGCGGCGGTCAGGTACCCAGCGGTCAGGATCTTGTCGGCTTGGCCCAGGTAAGCGCGCACGCCGATAGGCTCGAAGGTGGCGGCCAGGGCCAGGAACAGCTCGTCATTGATGGTCTTGGGCGACTTGTCTGGATTAGTCAACAGTGGGGTGAAATCGATGTCGGGCTTGGGAATGGCCTTTTCACCGGCATCTGTAATGGTCTTCACGAGAAAGTCAACGTGGGCCTTCTCATGTGCGTAGATCTGATCGGCGTACTGCTTGACGCGGGCATTGGTCAGTTTGCTGCGCAGCGCACCCTTCTCAGAAAAGTTCAGATAAAACTCCGCTTCCAGGTATTCCAGCAGCAGGGCGTAGTTCAGGATTTCGATGTCCTGCTGCTTGCTCTTGGTCGAGACGCTGGTGGCAGCCAGAGCGGTCATGTTCACGCCGCCGAGCATCACGGCACCTGCGCTGGCGGCTCCAGCGAATTTCAGGAACGAACGGCGGTTGGGGGTGGGGGTAGTCATATGGGCATCTCCTCTGGGATCACGGAAACGAGCTTCAGATGGTCTCTTGGACCAGCTGTTTACTTCGCAGTCTTGACGATGACCGGGTCGACGATTTCCAGAACCTGCTCCATCGTCAACTCTTTCCAAAGCGCGGTCGGCGTCGGGGAATAGTCGGCATTAAACTTGGACGCGTCGGTGATCTTGGCATTGTTGCTGTCGGTATCCAGGCCGGGCTGAGGGGCAATGCTGGTCTGGCGCTCCGGGTCATTGTTGTACTTCAGGGCCACGCGCAGTTCCTGCACAGCGGACACATGGTTGGCCTCCACGGCATGGATCGCTCCGGCGGTGGCAATCAGTTCGGGCGTGCTCAGGCGGGCCACTTGGCCCAGGTACGCGCGCACGCCGATGGGCTCGAAGGTGGCGGCCAGGGCCAGGAACAGTTCGTCGTTGACCGTCTTGTTGCCGATCAGCGGACCAAAGTTGAAGGTGGGCTTGGCCACTGGCGTGCCACCCAGCTTGATAATGGTGGCCTTCAACGCCGCGACGTGGGAGTTCTCGTGCATCGCGATTTCCTTGGCGTACTCCTTGACCTGCGGATTGCTCAACTTGTCAGCATTCACACCGGTCCCCGTGAACTGGTTGTAGAAGTCGGCTTCCAGGTATTCCAGGGTCAGCGCGTAGTTCAGGATGACGAGGTCCTGCTTCTGGGCCTCGGTCATCTCTGCAGGCTTGGGGGTGGGCGTCGGGTTACAGGCGACCAGCGCCGTGCCTGCCCCGGCCAGACCCAGGTAGCCCATGAACTTGCGGCGTGACGTTGTCTGGCCCCCACTGATCTCCGCGCTCGTCATTTCCACTTTCTCCGGCATGAAACTCCTCCCTTGAGCGGCGTTGGTCGCCTCTTCGTCCTCCCAGACCTTGGCAATCTGAAAGGGGTCCTGTTCTCGCGACTGACCGCTGGGGCCTTCCGCATGAACGTTGCTCACTGGGGTATATGCACGCCTGCGGGGATTGGATTACCCCTGCCAGGAGCCTAAAGACCACATGAAGACTCGCCCGCCACTCAAGGGCAGCACCTAGACTGTCTGGCGTGAACGCTTTCCCTGCTCCCTCCCCACTGCATCTGGACGCCACGCCAGGGCGGCTGGACGCCGTGCTGGCCGCGCTGACCGGCCACAGCCGTTCTCAGGTGGCCGCCTGGATCGCGGACGGACTGGTGCAGGTGGACCACGAGGTGGCCGCAAAGGCCAGCCTCAAACTGCGGGGCGGCGAGGGCCTGACGGTGCAGGTGCCGCCCCCGCCCGAGGCGTCGGTGGAACCCGAGCAGATCCAGCTGGACGTGCTGTTCGAGGATGAGGCCCTGATTGCCGTGAATAAGCCGCCGGGCATGATCACCCACCCCGCGCCGGGGGTCCGCAGCGGCACGCTGGTCAACGCCCTGCTGGGCCGCATGGAATTGCCCCAGCAGACCGATTTCGACGGCGAGGGCGGCTACCGCCCCGGCATCGTGCACAGGCTGGACAAGGACACCAGCGGTGTAATCGTGGTCGCCAAGACGGTGGAGGCCCACGCCCGGCTGGCGGCTGCCTTCAAGGACCGGGAAACTCGCAAGAGCTATCTGGCGATTGTCGCCGGAGGCTGGAAAGCCAGCGGCCCGGTCCGGGTGGACGCGCCGGTGGGCCGCCATCCGGTGCAGCGGCAGCGCATGACGGTGGGCGGGGCGAACGCGCGGGATGCCCAGACTCTATTTACGCCCCTGGCGGCCCATCCGGACGGGCACGGGCGCACGCTGGCGCTGGTCCGCGCCCAGCCGCGCACGGGCCGCACCCACCAGATCCGGGTGCATCTGGCACATTTGGGCAGCCCGATTCTGGGCGACACCGTGTATGGCCGCGCCAGCGAGGTGATGGCCCGGCAGGCGCTGCACGCTCAGTTTCTAGACCTGCCTCACCCCATGACTGGCGAACTTCTGCACCTGCACGCGCCCGCGCCGGATGACCTGCTGAGCGCCTGGGTGGCGCTGGGCGGCACGCTGCCGGACACCCTGGAAACGCTGGAGCGGAGCTAGCGGCGTTCCAGGTCCTGAATCAGGGCCTTCATCTCGGCGATCTCGCGGCGCTGGGTCTCGATGATGCCGTCGGCCAGTTCGCGCACGCGGGGATCTTCGATCTGCGCCCGCGTGCTGGTCAGGATGGCAATCGAATGGTGCGGGATCATCGCCTTCATGTACGCCACGTCCCCCACCGTCGCCTGTGACCGCAGCAACCACAGCGCTCCAGCAAAGACCGCGAGGCTCCCGATCACAATCCCCACGTTGACCCGGCGGTTGCGGTACATGCCCAGCATGTACCCGAGCATGATCACCGCCATCGTCGCCCCCATGTACAGCGCCATCCACACCCGCGTCTGGCTGAAGTACACGTGTTCGAGCTGAGAGGTGTTCAGGTACATCAGCCCGTACATCACCACGGTGGAGGTCAGGATCATGGCCGCGAAACGGCCGTAGTGGCCGCCCAGCTCGCCCCTCGGTGGCTCGCCGGGTTGCTGGGGTTCAGACGAACCGTTCATGGAGTCGTGCATGGCATTCTCCTTGTCTCAAAGACAGCATCTCAAAACAGCCGCCTGCCCGCAGCCACGCTGCGGCAGGCGGCACAAACGTGCCTGGTGCTTCAGGCCGCGAGACCGTCCAACATCTTTTGGCAGGCCTGTTCACAGCGGCGGCACGACTCGGCGCACACCGCGCAGTGCGCCATGTCCATCTTTTCGGCGTGGCCCTGGCACTCGTCGCCGCAGGCTTTGCAGGCGGCCACACACGCCTGCAGCTGGGCGCGGAGCACGGCCGTGTCTGGCTGGGTCTGGCGGGTCGCAGGCTGGGTCATCGGAAAACCTCCGGGGAAGGCGCGAGGGTGAATGTTTGCCTGACATCGTAGAGGCCACTTCTTGAGGCGGCGTGAAGAGGCTGGTTTTCTCAAAACAATCCCAATGTCAGTTCAATCTGGGGCCAAGAAGTCCCAAGAACGGCTCAAGCCCGCAGCGTTTGGCCTGCCACGGTTGCACAGAGCCCTTGCTTCTAGACTCTGGACATGACTGAAACCACGAAGTCCCCCCAGTACAGTAAGCCCAGCGACGCCGAACTGCGCGAGCGGCTGACGCCCGAGCAGTACCGTGTGACCCAGCACGAGGGCACCGAGCGGGCCTTCACGGGCGAGTACTGGGACTATGACGGCGACGGCATCTACGTGGACGTGGTATCCGGCGAGCCGCTGTTCTCCAGCGCCGACAAGTACGACGCGGGCTGCGGCTGGCCCAGCTTTACCCGCCCGATCCAGAACAGCACGCTGACCGAGAACACCGACTACAAGATCAGCTATGCCCGCACCGAGGTGCGCAGCAGCGGCGCGGATTCCCACCTGGGCCACGTCTTCCCCGACGGCCCGCAGGATCAGGGTGGCCTGCGCTACTGCATCAACTCGGCGTCGCTGCGCTTCGTCCCGGCAGAACGGCTGGAGGCCGAGGGCTACGGCGAGTACCGCCAGCTGTTCAGCTGAAGCTGCGGCAGGTGAACAGGGCGAGTCCAGTGCGGCTCGCCCTGTTCATTGCTGTTCCCCATGCTTCAGCGGGTGCCGAAGTCCTGCACCCAGTACCGCTTGCCGCCCGAACTCTGGGCCAGCCCCAGGCCCAGTTCGCGGTACCCCGCGTTCATCAGGTTGCGGCAGTGGCCCTCGCTGTTCAGCCAGCCGGTCACGACTTCCTGCGCGTCGGCCTGCCCGGCGGCGATGTTCTCGGCAATGGTGCGCCAGCTGTACCCGGCCGCGTCGATGCGGTCCTTCGGGGCCCGTCCATCCGGGCTGATGTGATTGAAATAATTGCGGGCTGCCATGTCGGCGGCGTGGGCCTGGGCCGCCGCGCCCAGCCGCGCCTCAGAAACCAGGGGAGGTGCGGGCGGGTAAACGCTGCCCCCGCAGCGGTGGCCCCTGGCTCGGGCGGCGTTGGTCAGCTCCAATACCTGCCGGGTCACCGCGTCCAGCAGCTGCGGTGTGGCGGGCGGCGGGGCCACCACCTGCATGCGGAATTCGGCCAGGGCACGGCCCGTTCCGGTCTGGATGGCCCGCACCGACGCCTGCCCGGCCCCGTCTGCCCGCGCCAGCCCTTCCGCCGTGACCGACACCACGCGCGGATCGCTGCTGGTCCAGGTCAACCCGTCCGGCGGCACCCGGCGTCCGTTGAGGGTCACTTCCAGCTGCATGGTCTGGCCTACGTCCAGAGATCGCTGCGTGGTGGCCGGGACCAGCTGTGGGCTGGTCAGCTCTGGTCTGTCTGCCTCCGGCTGGGCGGCGCGGCGCGAGACGGTGCAGGCCGCCAGCGCGGGCACGAGACAGGCGAGCAGCAGCAGGGAGGGCAGGCGACGCACCCGGCCATTAGAGCATCCGCGTGCGGCTGGAAGGGGGATGCGTTTCATCTGGAATCACCTTGAAGATTACGGGAGGAATCGGGGACCGGACCTTTGAGGGCTGTCCCCTGATGCCCGTGGATTCAAAGAGAACAACCGTGTCACGGACTGCTCCGACACGGTTGTTCTTGGCTCTGGCAGGCGCTGTGGGGTCAGCGGGCGCCGAAGTCCTGCACCCAGTAGTGGCGGTAGCTGCCGCCCGCGGCGTAGCCCACGCCCAGTTCACGGAAGCTGGGGTTCATGATGTTGCGGCAGTGGCCCTCGCTCTGCAGCCAGCCCGCGACGACCTGCTGCGCGGTGGACTGTCCGGCGGCGATGTTCTCGCCGATGGTGCGGAACGCGTAGCCCGTGGCGCTGATGCGCTGCACGAAGGTGCGCCCGTCCTGGCTGGTATGGCTGAAGTAGCTCTTGGCGGCCATGTCGCTGGCGTGGCCCTGCGCGGCCTGGGCCAACTGGGCGTTCAGGGTCAGGGCGGGGGCGGCCGCGAAGCTGGTGGCGCCGCAGTTGCGGGCCTGGGCACGGGCCTGGTTCACCAGCTGCAGCACCTGCTGCGCGGTGGTGCCGGAAACTGGCGGCGCCGGCTGGGGTGCGGGGGTGGGGGCCGGTGCGGGCGCGCTGGCAGCCGTCACGGTCACGCTGAAGTCCAGGTAGGCGCTGGGGTTGCTGATCAGGGTGGTCCGGACCACCGCGCTGCCGGCCGCGACGGCCTTGATCAGCCCACTTTGCGTCACGGTGGCGACGGCGGCGTTGCTGGTGGTCCACCGCAGCTGTCCCGGCTGGGCCGGCTGCCCTCCCACCGAGATGTTGATCTGCTGGGTCTGGCCCACCTTCAGCTGCAAGGACGCGGCGGCCTGGGCGCTCAGCGTGGTGCCCGTGGCGACAGGGGCGGCGGCGAGATCATTCGGCACTGCGGCTGTCGGCGGTGTGGTCCCGCAGGCGCTCAGAATTACGGTCAGGGTCAGGGCGGCGAGGCCAGCGGAACGTTTCAGGGAAAAAGGCACGTCCAGCATTAAACGCTTCTCAACCCTCTTTACCGTGAGGACAGGTTTCTCATCTCTCATTAAACGCTGATCCACTTCTGGGTGCATGGGAACCATTGTTTAACGCGGCGCGTCACAATTCTATTTTCTCATCACGTCTAAATAGAGACGGTCCGTTCGCGCCTCTTAATGCTGGAAACTACACTTTAAGACTCGTTAAGAAGATTAAATTTCACAGTGCTGCTGTCTGATGATCGCATCTTCCCATTCAGGAGCGGCGTGCTGGGTAGAGAGACGCGCAGTTGTGGTCCCAGCTCCGCTGCCGTTGTCAGCAGGGCCAGGGCGGCGGCCACGTTCAGCGCTCCCCAGAGATGTGCCGCCCCCTTGCCCTGAGCGCCGTGCCACAGCAGCGCCCCCACCGCCTCGCCCGCAGGGTTGTAGGCCAGCAACGGCAGGTAGTCGCGCTGGCCTTCCAGCCGCGCCGCCAGATGCCGGGCCAGCGGCGTGGCCCATTCCGGCGTGCCATGGGCCGCGGTCAGGACATCAGCCCAGTTCTGGAGGTGCAGGCGGCTGAGCTGCTCCACCACGATGCCCGAGTCCTGCACCCCGGTAGGCACGAACGTTCCCACCGTCAGCGCCGCCACCTCCTGCGCCCCCGCGACAGGCGAGAGCGAGGCCACCAGCGGCGGCAGCCCATGCGCTTCATGCCACGCCAGCGCAGAGCGCAGATTCGGCACAACTTCGGGCAGATACGTCGCATTCAGGCCCAGCACGTTCACGCCCGGCGTCAACAGCGTAAGTGCGCCGCCCTCCTCGCGCTGAAAGGTGGACAGCGGCGCGAAGTACTGGGTCAGTTCGGTCAGGACGGGCGGCAGCACGCGGAGGCTACCCCTGCCGCTGGCGGTGGACGGAGGTCAGCTCGCCCGCATAGCCCCAGTTCTCCGGATCCACTTCGTCGATCACGACATGCACACTCTCCGGCCGTTTGCCCAGCACGCTCTGCATGGTGGCGGTGATCTCGCGGACGATCTGCGCTTTCTGGTCGGTGGTGATGTCCTTGCGGGTCAGCCGGACGTTGATGTAGGGCATGGGGATGATTCTAAGGGCGACAGAAAAATGGAGCCGCCGGAAAAACTCCAGTGGCCCCATTTGCTGTCCCGCTTAACTCAGTTCCAGCGTCCGCCGCGCTGCTGGCGCGTTTCGGGTTCGGGAGCGGCGTACAGCTCCTCGGCCCGCGAGAGCTTCTTGCGTCCATACAGCCCTTCGAGGACGAACTCGGCGGCACTGACCCGCACGGCGTCGCTGTTGCTGTCGGCCAGTTCGGCGGCGATGTCGCTCAGGCCAGGGACTTCCTTCGTCGCCTTCATGGCCGCGCCGGAATTGCCGGACTGCGGGAAGCGGAAGACGTTGCCGTCCTCGAACCACTTCTCCAGTTTCTGGGTGTCCATGCTGCCGCACAGGCGGCCGTACACCGCGCCCGCGGCCTTGCGAATCACTTCCTTGGCGACGTTGTCCGCGCCCTTCAACTCGCCCTCGTATTCCAGCTCCATCTTGCCGGTGATGGCCGGCAGGCCCGCGTACACGTCACTGACGCGCACCACGGCGTCGTCGCCGCCCATCAGGCTGCGGCGCTCGGCGTTGGCGGCGGCCACTTCCAGCAGGGAGATCGGCAGGCGCTGCGAGACGCCGCTCATCTTGTCCACGCGGCCATCCTCGCGGGCCTGGAAGGCGATTTCCTCGATCAGTTCGGCCATGAAGCCGGGAACGGTCACGGCGTCGTCCTTGACGGCTTCCTGCGCGGTGATGTCCATGCCCAGCCGCACGTCGGTGGGGTAGTGGGTGCGGATTTCACTGCCGATACGGTCCTTGAGGGGCGTAACGATCTTGCCGCGCGCCGTGTAGTCCTCGGGGTTGGCGCTGAAGACCAGCATCACGTCCAGTTCCAGGCGGATCGGGTAGCCCTTGATCTGCACGTCGCCTTCCTGAAGGATGTTGAACATCGCCACCTGCACCTTGGGGGCGAGGTCCGCCAGCTCATTGACCGCGAAGATGCCCCGGTTGGCGCGCGGCAGCAGCCCGAAGTGCATGGAGCGGGTATCGCCCAGGCTGGTGCCCAGGCGGGCGGCCTTGATGGGATCGACGTCGCCGATCAGGTCGGCCACCGTGACGTCGGGCGTCGCCAGCTTTTCCACGTAGCGGTCCGCGCGGGGCAGCCAGCGGATGGGCAACTCCCTGCCGTGCGCCTCGAGCATGTGCTTGCCCTCCGCGCCCACCGGGTTCAGGGGATCGTCGGGCATGTCCACGCCGTCAATCACCGGCACCACGTCATCAAGCAGTTCGGTGATCGCGCGGAGGATGCGGCTCTTGGCCTGACCGCGCAGCCCCAGCAGAATGAAGTTCTGCCGCGCCAGCAGGGCGTTGACCAGTTGCGGAATCACGGTGTCGTCGTAGCCCACCACGCCGGGGAACAGTTCCTCGCCGCCCCGGAGCTTGCGGGTCAGGTTCTCGCGAACCTCGTCCTGAACCAGCCTGATCTTTCCGTCGAAAGGAGTGCGTCCGGCATAACCGGGCGTGTCCAGCAGTTCACCCAGCGTCCTGGCTCTGGCGGTCATGTTTGCAGCGGTCATATCGGAAAAAACGTAGCACGGGGCCGAAATACGGAATGTGCGGGTTGCTGGACAGTGAGGCCCCGGCCAAGGTGGGTGCGGGGCACAGGCGGTTCAGGACGAACTGGCGCTGGCCGCCGCGTCGTTCTGCTCGTCCTCCAGCGCCTTGAAGGCGCACACCGCCGCCAGGGCAGCCAGTGCCGGTGGAATCTGACCGAATTCCAGGTCCACATCCTTGCCGTCCAGCTGCCCGCCGATGCGTCCGCGCAGGCTGGGACCGTCGCGGCGCAGGTCCACGTCCTTGCCGTCGATCCGGCCCGAGAAACGGCCCGTGATGTGGTCGGCGCTGACCTTCAGCTCTACATTGTCGCCGTCGATGCGTCCGCCCAGGCGCACCTCTACCCGCTGGCCGTCCACCGCACCGTGTGCGTCGAAGCCGCCGAACACGCCGCCGATGCGCCCATTCACCTCGCCACCTTTCAGGGTCAGGTCGATGTCCTTGCCGCCAAAGCGCCCACCGATGCGCCCGCGCAGGCGTTCGCCGTCCCACTTCGCCTTGATGTCGTAGCCCGCCGTGAGGCCGCCCATGCGTCCGTCGAGATCGCTCATGGGGACATGATGGCAGAGGGGGAGTGGGCCTGGGCTTGCATCGGCGGCCCCACCCCCCAGCCCCCTACCCCAGACTTGCAAAGCTGCGGAGCAGAGGGGCAGGGGGAGCAGCGCTGCGCTAGGCAGGGTTCGGTGAGGGCGGTAGGTGGGAGTTGGCGGCCAGCGTTCCTGCTCACACGCCCCGCTCCGTTACGCTGCGGCAGGCCCGTGCGCTTCGCGCCCGACGGCCTCGTGTCGCTCCTTGCGTCCGCTGGCAGACCGTCTTGCCGGCTTTCCCTCTGCCCCAGCATGGGCGGGAGGGTAATGTCTGGACTCGACCCCACAAGTTTGCACGTGTCTCAGCTTGAGCTGGGGCACGTGCAAATGGTTATTGGGATTAATTTTGGCCCTTCAGTCAAGCGAATGACGGTTTATCCAGATATCAAGCCCCCACCCACTCCTCCATCGGCGGGCAGCTACACACGAAATTCCTGTCGCCGTACACGTTGTCCACCCGGTTCACGGCAGGCCAGTACTTCCACTGTTTCTGCGCGGCGGTGGGGAGGGCCCCCACTTCGCGGCTGTAGGCCCGGGTCCAGTCCTCGACCAGCAGGTCTTCCTGCGTGTGCGGTGCGTGCTTCAGCGGGCTGTCCTCGGCTCTAATCAGCCCGTCCTGAACCTCCTGAATCTCGCGGCGGATGCCCAGCATGGCGGTGATGAAGCGGTCCAGCTCCGCCTTCGGCTCGGACTCGGTGGGTTCGATCATCAGCGTGCCGGGCACCGGAAAGCTCATGGTGGGGGCGTGGAAGCCGTAGTCCATCAGCCGCTTGGCGATGTCCTCCTCGCTGATGCCGCTGCTGGCCTTGAGGGGCCGGATGTCGATGATGCACTCGTGCGCCACGCGCCCGCGCTGCCCGGTGTACAGGATCGGGTACGCGCCGTCTAGCTGCTGCGCGATGTAGTTGGCGTTCAGCAGCGCCACGCCGGTGCTTTCGCGCAGACCCCGCGCGCCCAGCAGGCGAATGTACAGGTACGAGATCGGCAGAATGCTGGCGCTGCCATACGGCGCGGCGCTGACGGCCCCGGTGGCGCTGTCGCTCGTGGGCGCGACTGCGTGGTTGGGCAGGAAGGGGGTCAGATGCGCCTTGACCCCAATCGGCCCCATGCCCGGCCCGCCGCCGCCGTGCGGAATGGCGAAGGTCTTGTGCAGGTTCAGGTGCGACACGTCGCTGCCGATCAGCCCCGGCTTGGCAACACCCACCAGCGCGTTCATGTTCGCGCCGTCCAGGTACACCTGCCCGCCGTGCTGGTGGATCAGGTCACAGACCTCGGTGACGTTGGCCTCGTAGACGCCGTGCGTGCTGGGGTAGGTGATCATCAGCGCGCCCAGGTTCTCGCTGTGCTGCTCGGCCTTGGCCTTCAGGTCATCAAGGTCGATGTTGCCCTCGGCGTCGGTCTTGACCACCACCACGCTCATGCCCATCATGGCCGCGCTGGCGGGGTTGGTGCCGTGCGCGCTGGCCGGAATCAGGCAGACGCTGCGGTGCGCCTCGCCCCGGCTCTCGTGGTACTTGCGGATGGTCAGCAGGCCCGCGTACTCGCCCTGTGCGCCGCTGTTGGGTTGCAGGCTCACGGCGTCGTAGCCGGTGATGTCGGCCAGCCAGCCTTCCAGCTCGGCCAGCATCTGCGCGTAGCCCTCGGTCTGATCGGCGGGGGCAAACGGGTGCAGTTGTCCGAATTCGGGCCACGTTACCGGAATCATCTCGGCGGTGGCGTTCAGCTTCATGGTGCAGCTGCCCAGCGGAATCATGCCGTGCGTCAGGCTGTAGTCCTTGTTCTCCAGCGTCTTGAGGTAGCGCAGCATGGCGTGTTCGCTGTGGTGCGTGTTGAAAACCGGGTGCGTCAGGAAGTCGGAGGTGCGCCCCAGGTTGGCGGGGATGCCGTCCACCGCGTCCGAATCCAGCTTCAGCACGTCCACCGCGTTGCCGGTGATCGCCTCAATCACGTCGGACAGGTCAGCCACCGTCACCGTCTCGTCCAGCGTGACGCCAATGCGCCCGCCGTCGTACCGGAAGTTGATGCCCTTCGCCTCGGCCCGCTCGCGGGTGGCCGCCGCGTCGCCCTCAAAGGTCAGCGTGTCGAAGAAGCTGTCGTTGACGCTCAGACCCGCATCATTCAGCGCCTTCGCCAGAATCCCGGCCATGCGGTGCGTGCGCTGGGCGATGGTGCGGATGCCCTCCTGGCCGTGGTACACGGCATACGCCCCCGCCATGTTCGCCAGCAGCGCCTGCGCCGTGCAGATGTTGGAGGTGGCCTTCTCGCGCCGGATGTGCTGCTCGCGCGTCTGCATCGCCATCCGCAGGGCCACCCGGCCCCGGCTGTCCTTGCTGACGCCGATCACGCGGCCCGGCATGGAACGCTCGAAGCCCTTCTGGCACGCCAGGAACGCCGCGTGCGGCCCGCCGAAGCCCATCGGCACGCCAAAGCGCTGGGCGCTGCCCACCACGATGTCCGCGCCCTGCTCGCCGGGCGGCGTCACCAGAGCGCAGGCCAGCAGGTCGGTGGCGACGATCAGCGCCGCACCCGCCTCATGCACCTTCTCGGCCACGGGGGAGAGGTCACGCAACTCGCCGTAGGTGCCGGGATACTGCGCCAGCACGCCGAACACGCCTTCCGGCATCTCGCCGGAGGGATCGCCGGTCACGATGTCGTAACCGAAATACTCGGCGCGCGTGCGGATCACGTCCAGCGTCTGCGGATGCACGTCGTCGGCCACGAAGAAGACGTTGCCCTTGCTCTTGCCCTGGCGCTTGGCGAGGGTCATCGCTTCTGCCGCCGCCGTCGCCTCGTCCAGCAGGCTGGCGTTGGAGACGGGCATCCCGGTCAGGTCCATCACCATCTGCTGGAAGTTCAGCAGCATTTCCAGCCGCCCCTGCGAGATCTCGGCCTGGTACGGCGTGTAGGCCGTGTACCATCCCGGATTCTCCAGCATGTTGCGCCCGATCACCCCTGGCGTGTGCGTCCCCGCGTACCCCATGCCGATGTAGCTGCGGAACACCTTGTTCTTCTGCGCCACGGCTTTCAGGTCGGCCAGCGCCTGCGCCTCGGTGACCCCTGGCCCCGCCGTCAGCTCGCCGTGAAACTGGATGGCTTCGGGCAGGGTGGTCTCGATCAGTTCATCCAGGCTGGCGACGCCCAGCGCCTGCATCATCTCGGCCTGCTCGGCGGCGCTGGGGCCGATGTGGCGGCGGGTGAAGTCGTTGGTGTTCAGCAGTTCGCTGAGTGAACGGGTCTGGGGGGGGCGCATGGCTAACTCCTTGGAGGGGATAAAAGGGGTGGAAAGCTCGTGTGTACGGCGTGACCTGCCGAGAGAAGGGCAGGGCGCAGGTCACCCTGGCCCCGGTCCATCCGTCAAGTGCCGACGCTCGACGGGCGACGGCGCTTAGCTTTCGGCGGTTTCGGTGTACGTCGCCGCGTCCATCAGGTCGCCGCGTTCCTCGGTCACGTCCAGCTTGAACAGCCAGCCGTTCTCGTAGGGCGAGGAGTTGACCAGTTCGGGGCTGCCGCTCAGGTCCTCGTTGACGGCGGTCACGGTGCCGCTGGCCGGGGCGTAGATGTCGCTGGCCGTCTTGACCGATTCCACCACGGCGATGGTGTCGCCCGCCGTGACCTCGCGGCCCACCTCGGGCAGTTCCACGTACACCACGTCGCCCAGCTGATCCTGCGCGAAGTCGGAAATGCCGACGGTACCGTCTTCGGAGAGCCATTCGTGCGAGGCGGCGTACTTCAGTTCAGTGGGGGTATTCATGATTGATTCTCCTGTGTCCTGGGGGGAAGGGATTGTAGGCGGGGGAACGTGCGGCGCTTGGTGTTTGCGTGCCTGGGCGTGTGCGTGCTGGGCTTATGCGCCCCGGTAGAAGGGCAGGGCCATGCGCGTGGCCGGGTGCCGCTTGCCGCGCACCTCGACTTCAAAGCTCTCGCTCTCGGCGTGGGCGGCGTCCACCAGCGCCATTGCAATCGGGTGGCCCAGCGTGGGGCTGCTGCTGCCGCTGGTCACGGTACCCACCTGCACGCCGTCCGCGTAGACCGGATAGCCCTCGCGCACCGGCACGCGCTCCAGCCGCAGACCGATCAGCCGCTGCGGCGGCGCGGCGGTGATGTGGGTGCGGCCCAAGTGTTCCTTGTCCTTGACCACCCAGCCATAGCTGCTGCTCAGCGGGTGGATGGTCTCGGAGAATTCGTGGCCGTACAGCGGGAAGCCCGCCTCCAGCCGCAGCGTGTCGCGGGCGCCCAGCCCGGCGGGCGTGACGCCGGCCTCCAGCAACTTGTCCCACAGCGTCTCGGCCTGCGACGCGTCGATAAAGACCTCGAAGCCGTCCTCGCCGGTGTAGCCGGTGCGGGCCAGCATCACGTTGAAACCTAACAGTCTGGCCGCGAAGTACGCGTTCTTCTTCCTGGCGGCTAGATCGGTGTCGCTGAAGGGTTGCAGCAGTTCCAGCGTCTTCGGCCCCTGCACGGCCAGCAGCGCCCACTGATCGGACTCGTCCGTCAGCGTCACGTTATGGCCCGCTGCATGCCGCTGAAGGTGCGCCCAGTCCTTGTCGATGTTGCCGGCGTTGACCACCAGCAGGTATTCGCCTTCGGCCACCATGTAGATGTAGATGTCGTCAATCAGGCCGCCCGATTCGCCCGGCAGCCAGTTGTAGTGGGCGCGGCCGGGGCGCAGCTTGCTCACGTCGTTGGTGGTCACGCCCTGCAAGAAGGCCAGCGCGCCGGGGCCACCCACGCGGAACTCGCCCATGTGCGAGACGTCGAACATGCCGGCGCTGCTGCGCACGGCGTCGTGTTCGGCCTTGAGGCCCGCGTACTGCACGGGCATGTCCCAGCCGCCGAAGGGCACCATGCGCGCCCCGGCCCGCAGGTGGGCGGCGTGCAGCGGCGTGCGCTTAAGCGTCGGCTCTGTCGGGTTTTCGGGGGTCTGGGTCACCCTGAAATGGTAGCCGAGCGGGGGGGCGGGTGTCCGGGCGTGCCGGACGCGGGCCGCCCCTCACTCCGGCGCGTAGAAGGTTTCCAGCGTCACGCGCTCCGGGAATTTGCGGATAAAGTCCACGGTGCTCAGCGCCTGGGTGCGGTGGCAGGCGATGGCCTGCAGTTTGCGGGTGATGTGCGCGGTCACGTCGCGGCGCACGTTGGGCGGCAGCCACTCGGCGCGCAGGTCCTCGTTCTCGGGCGGGGTGTCGCTGGCGTAGTACCACAGCGCCGGGCGCTCCTGCTCGGGCAGGCTGTCCCAGGCGGCCTTCACGGCGCGGTGCGTGGTGACGTGATCCGGATGGCCGTTGCTGCCGTTGGGCGGAAAGGTCAGCACGGTTTCGGGGCGGTGGCGGGTCATCGCCTCGCGGGCCACCGCTACCAGTTTCTCCAGCGGCTGGTCTTTCAGGTATTTATCGGGAAAAGTGTGCTGCTCGTGGACGCTGCCGGGGGTGGTGGTCAGGCCGATGACCTCCAGGCACGCGGCCAGTTCCACCTCGCGCATGCGGGCCAGTTCCTCCGGCCCCTCGGCCAGCCCCAGGGTGCGGCCCGCCTCACCGCGCGTCAGGGTGACCAGCCCGCAGCGGTGGCCCCCCGCGAGCAGTTCCATCAGCGTGCCGGCCGCGCCGTAGACCTCGTCGTCGGGATGGGGGACGATCAGCAGCAGTTTCATTCTCTGGACATCGGACATGCCCGTCAGCATAAGCGTGCTGGCGGATGCGCGGCACAATCGGGCCGGGTCACACTACGGGCATGACCCCTTTCACGCTGCGGGACCTCCGCAAACCGCAGGATTACGCCGCCGTCGCGGACGTGCTGAACGCCAGCCAGCCGTCATGGCCGCTGACGCCCGAGCTGCTGCAAACCTGGGAGGAGGTCCGTGATCCGGCGCTGTTCAACACCCAGCTGGTGGCCGAGCAGGACGGGCGCGTGGTGGCGGTGGGCGCCCTGGGCCACGACGACTTCGCCTTCGAGGACTGGCGCTACTTCGGCAGCCTGGCCGTTCACCCGGACGCGCGTGGGCAGGGCATCGGCACGGCGCTGTACGACGCATTGCTGCGCCGGGTGGGAGAACGCGGGGCGCGTGAAGTCCGCACCATGTCCAGCGACGAGGCGGTGGACGCGCCGGGCCGGGCCTTTCTGGAGAAACGCGGCTACGTGGCGGCCTGGGAGCGCTACGAATCGCGGCTGGACACGGCGGGCGTGGATCTGGCCCGCTTCGACGGTCTGCTGGCCTCGCTGGCCGCCGAAGGGGTGGAGCTGCGCTCTCTGAGCGAGCTGAAGGATGATCCCCAGCGTGACCGCTGGCTGTGGGAGCTGGACTGGGAGCTGTTTCAGGACGTCCCGATGGGCATGACCCTGACCAAAAGGCCGCTGGACGCCTGGGTCAGGCAGGAGCTGGAAGACCCCACCCTGGCCCCGGAGCTGTCCTTCGTGGCCGTCCGGCCCGGTCAGGCTGACCCGCTGACCGGCCCCTACGTCGGCTACAGCACCCTGGGCCGCAATCCATCCGGCTTCTATTACATCGGCATGACCGGCGTGAAGCGAGGCGAGCGGGGCCAGGGCGTCGCCAAGGCGCTGAAGGTGGCGGCCATGCGCGGGCTGAATGCGGCGGGCGGCGGTGAGATCCGCACCTTCAACGATCCGCCCAACGTCGCCATGATCGGCATGAACGAGGCGCTGGGCTTCAAACGAACCTCGACCCGCTACCGCTACGAACTGCAACTGGAGGCCACGTCATGACGCCCCAGACCACCCTGCCCCCCCTCACCATCCGCCCGGCCACCGACGCCGACTTTCCCGTGCTGGCCCGCCTGATGAGCGAGGCCAACCCGCGCCACCCGCTCACGGCGCAGGGCTGGGCGCACGAGATCGGCGAGGTGCGTGGGCACCCGCTGGGACTACACGCCGCGCAGTGGCTGGCCGAGGAGGACGGCGAGGCGCGCGGCACGGCGCTGACCCTGCACCTGCCCGGCATGCACCACCCGGATCGCTACTGGGCCGAGGTGCTCATTCCCCCGCAGCACGGGCGGCGCGGCGTGGGCACCCGGCTGGCGGAGATGCTCGAAGCGCATCTGCGAGAGCGTGGGGCACGCGAGGTTCTCTCTGGCGGCTACGAGGACGAGCCGTGGGCGCTAGATTTCCTGACCCGGCGCGGCTTTGCCGAGACCCTGCGCTACTTCGACAACGTGCTGGAGCTGGCCGATTTCGACGCCTCCGCCTGGGCTGAGGCGTCAGGGCTGCCCAGTGGTCTGCGGGCCGTCTCGCTGGCCGGGCTGGCGGCAGAGATAGGGATGGACGCCGCGATCACCGCCTTTCACGCCGCCTTCGCCGAGGTGCGCGAGGACGTGCCGCGCGCCGCCCCGCCCACGCCGCTGCTGCTGGAGGGCTTCCGCAGCCGCCTGCTGAACGATCCCCATTTCTTCCCCGAGGGCATCCTGCTGGCCGTCACATCTTCCGGCGAGGTGGTGGCCCTGAGCGAACTGCACCCCAACGACAGCGATCCGGCGCGGCTGGACACCGGCCTGACCGGCACCCGCCGGGCGTGGCGGCGGCGCGGGCTGGCGCTGGCCCTGAAGGTGCGGGCGCTGCGGCTGGCGCAGGACAGGGGGGTTCGGGAGGTCTGGACGGGCAATGCCACCACCAACCGGCCCATGCTGGCCCTCAACGAGCGCCTGGGCTTCCGTCCGCGCCCCGCGTACACCGAGATGCGCTGGGGCGGCGTATGAGCGTCACCGTTCGCCCCATTGGGGACGGCGAGTGGGGGGCCGCCGCCCACCTGCTGTCCCTGGCCCAGCCGCACGAACCGTGGGGCGCCGAGGAACTGCACAAGCGCGAGCAGGAGCAGGCGGGCTGGGGCTATCGTTCCGGCGTGCTGGTGGCCCACGCGGACGGCGAACTGCGCGGCATGGCCGCCTACTCGCAGAATCCG
Source organism: Deinococcus radiopugnans ATCC 19172 (assembly GCF_006335125.1). NCBI lineage: Bacteria > Thermotogati > Deinococcota > Deinococci > Deinococcales > Deinococcaceae > Deinococcus > Deinococcus radiopugnans. The sequence goes on along the minus strand of NZ_VDMO01000014.1, from coordinate 72,802 downwards.
GGGTCATATCACCCGCAGCGCTACGTGCTGGAACTGGCGGTAGACCCGGCCCACACGGGTCAGGGCACGGGCGCGGCCCTCTGGGATGCCCTGGAAGCCGCCCTGCGCGGCCACGGCGCACAGCAGGCGCGCATCCTGGCCCGTGAGGATCATCCCGTCGCGCCCGGTTTCCTGGCCCGGCGCGGCTTCACGGCGGGCAAACGGTATTTCACCAGTGCGCTGGACGTGGCGGCCTTCGACGACGCGCCGTACCGTGACCTGCCGGAGCAGTTGGCCGCGCAGGGCGTCCGCCTCCGCAGCCTCGCGGAGTTGCGGGCGGCGGGAACGCCCGATCTGGACGCCCGACTGCACGCCCTGATGTCGGCGGTGAGGCTGGACGTGCCGCGCGCCGATCCGGTTACACCGCTGAGCTTTCAGGTGTTCGCGGACGCCGTGCTGGGCGATCCCGGCCTGCTGCCGGAAGGCTATCTGGTGGCCGAGGCCGGGGACGGGTGGATCGGCCAGTCCACCCTGTTTCGCAGCGAGGCCAGCGCCGAACTGTTTACGGGCCTGACCGGCGTGACCCGCGAGTGGCGGGGCCGGGGCGTGGCGACAGCCCTCAAGGTGGCGGCGATTGGCGTGGCGCGGGATCTGGGCGCGCCCACCATCCGCACCGACAACGCCAGCGACAACGTGCCGATGCTGCGGGTGAATGACCGCCTGGGCTTCGTGCGCGATCCGGCGACGGTCAGCTTCCTGCGGCTGTTCTGAGTCAGGGGGCGGGGCGGTGAGGGACAATGGGGCGTGCTCTTCTTCCTGTCTCTCCCTCAGTCCCGGCCATGCTGCTGAGCATCGACTGGGACGCGTATTCCGGCACCCGTGAACTGGTCTTCGACGCGCCGATCTGGGGCACGCGTGATCTGGAGCATGACCGGCTGGAGGCTTGGCGTGGGCGGGCGCACAGGCGGGGCGGGGAAGACTGGGCCGCGCTGGAGGCCGATTTCCCCCTGTATCCCGGCTGGCAGGAACTGGAACAGTACGCCGGGGTGCCTGCCTTCGTGGCCCTCAGCCACGCCGACGCCTGGGGGTGGCTGGAGGAGTTTCCCGGCCAGGACGTGCTGAATCTCGATTCGCACCATGACCTCGCCAGTCGCAGCGGGGACGGCTCGCGCGTGCGCCCTGGCAACTGGGCGGGCCTGGGCCTGCGCGCGGGCCTGATCCGGCGCTACACCTGCGGGTACCCGGCGTGGCACGCCGAACTGCCGGTGGCCGAGGGCTTCGACCTGGAACGCACCCACGCCGAGCTGACGCCGCTGCTGCCGCCCGAGGTGCTGGGGCGCGTGACCCTGACCCGTGCCCTGCCGCTGCCCCCGCCTGCCGGGGTGACGGCGCTGCTGCTGGTGCAGTCCCCGGCCTGGACGAACCCCGCCCATGACCCCCAGTTTTTTGATCTCGCCCGGCAGCTGCACTGCGTCCCCCTGACCCCGCCGATGGCGCGTCGTTCAGCCCTTTAGACGTTCGGACGTTCAGACGAGTCCGACGCGCTAGCCTCCAAGCTACCTATGCCTGCCTCAACGCTGTCCCTGATCGTAAGTGCCGGAGAAGCCCTGACTGACCTCGTCACTGCCGGGGGCGCGGCCTGGACGGCGCATCCGGGCGGGGCGGGATGGAACGTGGCGCGGGCCTGCGCCGCCCTGGGCGTGCCCAGCGCCTTTGCCGGGGCGGTGGGCCTGGACAACTTCGGCGACGACCTGCTGGAAGCCTCGTCGGGGGCCGGGCTGGATCTGCGTTTCCTGCAGCGGGTGGACGCCCCCACGCTGATGGCCGTGGTCTACCGCGCCGATCCGCCCGCCTACCGCTTTCTGGGCGAGAACAGCGCTGACCTGCACTTTGACCCGGCGCGGCTGCCGGAGGGCTGGCTGGGGGCCGCGAAGTGGCTGCATGTGGGCGGCATCAGCCTGAGCCGCTGGCCGCTGGCCGAGACGCTGCTGTCGCTGGTCAAGGAGGCCCGCGCGGCCGGCGTCAAGATCAGCTTCGATCCCAATGCGCGCATCACCCACGGTCATCCGGACTACCCGGCGGTGATGGAGCGCGTGGCCCGGCAGGCTGACCTGCTGAAGTTCAGCGACGAGGATCTGGCCTTCTTCTTTCCCGGCACCTCGGAGGCGGGGGCCATGCAGACGCTGCGCGGCTGGAATCCGCGGGCGCCCATTGTGATCACGCGCGGCTCGGCGGGGGCCAGCCTGTACCACGCGGCGGGCCGGGCCGACGTGCCGGCCTTTCCGGTGCGGGTGGCCGACACGGTGGGCGCGGGCGACGCCCTGTGCGCCGGGCTGCTGGTCTCGGCCACCGAACGCCCGCAGGCGCTGTGGACCGAGCATCTGGCGCTGGGCCTGAAGGCCGCCGCCGCCGCCTGCGCCCACGCCGGGGCTTACGCGCCCACGCGCGCCGATCTGGCGGCACTGGAAGGCTGAGGCGCAGGGCTCAGCGCCGCCACAGGTACGGGGTGGTTGTCGTGACGGCCCGCAGCCCGCCCCGTTCCAGAATCGGGCGGGAATACTCGGTGCTGTCGCTGTGCAGGTAGCGCACGCCGCGTTCCAGCGCCGACTGTGCGCGGGCGGCGGTCAGGGCGCGGTACAGGCCCCGGCCCCGCCACTCTGGAAGCGTGCCGCCGCCCCACAGGCCCGCAAATTCGCTGCCCGGCACCAGTTCCAGCCGGCCCGCGCACACGACTTCCTGCGGGGTCTCGGCCACCCACACTTCCACCCGGCCCTGACCCGTCTCGAGGCGCCGCATCAGATCGTCCACGCCGAAAGGCTGCCCGAACGCCCGTTCCTGGGCGCGAACCACCCGCAGCACGTCCGGGCGCGGATCCGGCTGGAGGTCGATGCGGCGGATGGTCACCCCTTCGGGAAGCGGGACGGGCTGGGCCAGCAACCGGGCCTCACCCACCATCACTGTCTCGGTGTCCTCGGCATGAAGGCCATGCGCGGTCAGGCGCTGGGGCAGATCGGCCGGCGCGTCGTGGCCGCGCGTCTTCCATTCGAAGGAGGTGAGTTGCGGATCGGCGCCGTAGTGGGCGACGGTCTGCGCGATCAGGCCATCCAGCGCCGGCCCCGTCAGTCCGCCCAGTGAGCGGTACGACACGAAGCCCCGGTGTCCGAATTTGCCGAGCCACAGCGGCCCCGCCCGACTCACCCTATCGGCTCCCATCATCTCGGCTCCCTCGCGCAACTGGGCGTCGTAGGCGGCCAGCAGGCGGCTCCGGGTCACTTCGGGCGAGGGGCTGGACATGCCTCAGCCTAACAAGCAACCTTCCCGTCAGCCTTCTTGATAACGCTCTCGCAATAGCTTGCGGCGCAGGTGTACACTGCCCCGGTGCTGGGCGTGGAACATCTCACCGTGAAGTATGGCTCGCAAGTTGCGCTGGAAGACGCCAGCGTGCGCTTCGAGGCGGGCCGTTTCTCGGCCATCATCGGCCCCAACGGCGCGGGCAAGTCCACGCTGCTGCGGACGCTGGTGGGCCTGCTGCCCGACTATGGCGACGCGGTGCGCTTCGACGCGGGCCACACCGCGCAGAACTGCATTTCCTACGTGCCGCAGCAGCAGACGCTGGACTGGGGCTTTCCGGTCACGGTCTGGGACGTGGCGATGATGGGCCGCACCGGGCGCCTGGGCTGGCTGCGCTGGCCGGGGCGTGGGGATCGCGAGCGGGTGGCGGCGGCGCTGCGCGAGACGGGCGTGTATGACCTGAGACACCGTCACATCGGCGCCCTGAGCGGGGGCCAGCGCCAGCGCGTGCTGCTGGCCCGCATGCTGGTGCGCGACGGCCACCTGCTGCTGCTGGACGAACCGCTGACCGGCGTGGACGCCACGACGCAGGAACAGCTGATGGCCCTGCTGCGCGCCCAGGCCGACAAGGGCCGCGCCGTGGTGATGGTCACGCACGATCTGGAACAGGCCCGCCGCTGGTGCGATCACCTGATTTTAATCAACCGGCGCGTGGTGGCCGACGGCACGCCCGAACAGGTCTACACCCCGCAGAACATCGAGGCCACCTTCAGCACGTCGTTTCTGGGGCACACGCATGCCGGGGCGTGAGGATGCTGCGCGGTGCGCGGGAGGCGGTGCGCGGTTCCAGCCTTTCTCCACTGAGTTCAAGTCCTGGCATGAGAACAGACGGTTCCTTCGCTCTTCCCGCGCACTGCGCCCTGCGTACCGCCTCCCTGTCCGCCTCCCTGTCTTTTCCCCCTGCCCACTGACCACTCCCCACTCCCCCCATGACCTTCCTTACTGATCCCCTGCAATTCGACTTCTTCGTGCGGGCGCTGCTGGCCGTCGTGCTGGTCAGCGTGCTGTGCGCCCTGGTGGGCGCGTGGGTGGTGCTGCGCGGCCTGAGCTACATCGGGGACGCCATGAGCCACGCGGTGCTGCCGGGCATCGTGGGGGCCTTTCTGTCGGGCGGCAGCCTGCTGCTGGGGGCGCTGGTGGCCGCCGTGCTGACCGCGCTGGGCATCGGCGTGGTGGGGCAGCGCAGCGGCCTCAAGCAGGACAGCGCCATCGGCATCGTGTTCGTGGGCATGTTCGCGCTGGGCATCGTGATGCTCTCGCGCGTGCCGACCTTTACCTCTGACCTGAGTCACTTCCTGATCGGCAACCCGCTGGGCGTGACCACGGCAGACCTGTGGGGCGCGCTGGCGGTGACGCTGGTGGTGGGCGCGGTGCTGTACGCCGTGCAAAAGGAGCTGCTGTTGGCCTCCTTCGATCCCACCGAGGCGCGGGCGGTGGGCCTGCCGGTGCGCCGCCTGGAAAGCCTGCTGCTGATTCTCATCGGGCTGGTGGTGGTGCTGACCGTACAACTGGTGGGCACCACCCTGAGCGTCAGCCTGCTGATCACCTCCAGCGCCGCCGCCCGCCTGCTGGCGCGCAGCCTGCCGCGCATGATCGCCCTGGCCGCCGCGCTGGGCAGCGTGGGCGGCGTGCTGGGCCTGTACCTCAGCTACTACCTGGACACGGCCACGGGCGCCACCATCGTGCTAGTGAACACGGCGGTCTTTCTACTGGTACTGCTGTTCCGGCGGCGGGAGTGAGGCGCAGGCTGAAGGTCAAACCCAAACCGTCAAACCGCCGAATGCTGGCGTCTTCTGGCGGTTAGACGGTTTGACTTTTCGACGGTTTGACTGCCTGTCCCTCCACCGTGAACCACCCCGACTCCGCCGCGATCACGCGCCACGGGTCATACGTCGCCTGGGCGGGCGTGCGGCCGGTGTGGGCCAGATAGTCCTGCACCACGCGGTAGCCCAGCGCGTACCCGGCGTAATCGGGAATGCCCAGGTCAGACACAGCCTGCCCGCCCGAAAAGGCCGACATCACGCCGTCGCCGAAGATGTAACCGCGCACCACGCCAAAGTCCTGCTCGTGCAGGGCGGCCTGAAAGCGGGGCTGCAACTCCCGCAAGGTGTCCAGCCCCAGCGTCCCCGTCCACGGCCCCAGGCTTTCCGGGCCGTGCAGGGCGGCGGCGAAGGACTCGGCCAGCCCCTCGGCCACCAGATACGCGCCCAGCGACATGGGAAACGTCCAGTCGGGCTGCTGGAAGCGCACGTTGTGGTTGAACTCGTGCGCGGTGACGGCGGGCAGTTTGGACAGTTTGTGGGAGTTGGGCCACACCGACAGCGTGACCCAGCCGGGCGTGTTGCCCGCCCCGGTGTAACCCTCCTCGCCCAGCCCGTCGGGGGAGGCCAGGGTGACGGCGAGGCGCACCTCGGGCAGAGAAATGCCGTGTTCAGCAGGCTTCAGAACTGCTACCGCCCGCTGCAAGGCGGCCAGATTGTCCTGCTGCACCCGCTCCCGCTCCAGCGTGTCCAGCGCGGCCAATCCCTGCTCACGGCCCATCTCGGGCAGATACAGCTTCATGGTGCGGGCGGCGGCCAGGGCCGGGTAATCGCCCGTGCCGCCGGTCAGATACCGCAGCAGGTTCTCCCAGGTGGGGCGCAGCGGTTCCATCACGCGCTCGCGGAACAGGGCGAGTTGCTGGTCTTCCGGGCTGTTCAAAACCTCGCGCATGGCTCCCAGGGTGTCGATCTCGGTGATCTGCATGGTTGAAGCCTCCTGCGCCGCACCGTAAGCCCTCCCGCCGCGTCAGGGTCAAGTGCGCCATCTGGCCTAGTTCGGCGTGCCCGCGCTACACTCCCCCCAACGCTTCCGGGTTGCCCGGCGTTTGCCCTCCGCTCACTCAAAGGATGTTTCCAGTTGCGCCTCAACCTCCTGTAATCACGGTTTGAATAGCCCTTCCAGCGTGTCTGGAACGGCCTTCGCCCACAGGGGGTTGCATGTTGTTGCGGACCACGGACGTCGCCCGGATTTACGGCGACGAGACGGTGTTTGAAGGTGTGAATGTAGAGATCGGAGCGGGCGAACGCCTCGCGCTGATCGGAGAAAACGGCAGCGGCAAGAGTACGCTGCTGCGCGTGCTGGCGGGGCTGGACGCGCCGGATGCGGGCACGGTGACGCGGATGGGCCGGGTGGCCCTGCTGGCCCAGCACACGGAGACGGAGGAGGGCACGCTGCTGGACGCCGTGACGCCCCCGGCATTACGGCGGGCGCGGCGGGCCTTCGAGATGACCTCTGCGGCGCTGGAACACGCCGACGACGCGGCCCTGCACGCCTTCGCGGAGGCCGAGGAGGCGTACCGGCTGGCCGGCGGCTACGATTTCGCGGCGCGGGCGGCGGGCGTGCTGGACGGCCTGGGCCTGGACGCGGGACAGGACAGCGCCTGGCTGTCCGGCGGCCAGACCCGCCGCGTGATGCTGGCGCGGCTGCTGCTGTCGCCTGCCGACGTGTACCTGCTGGACGAGCCCACCAACCACCTGGACGCCGGCGGCGCGGCGTGGCTGGAAGGCTGGATTCGGGCATCGGACGCGGCCTTCGTGCTGGCGAGCCATGACCGCGCCTTTCTGGACGCAGTGGCCGGGCGCACAGCGGAACTGGAGCGCGGCACGCTGACCATCTATCCCGGCGCCTACACGGCGGCGATGACGGTCAAGGCGACGTTGCGCGAAGCCCAGGAGCGCGACTACGCCGCTTTCCGGCGCAAGCGGGCGGCGCTGGAGGAGGAACAGCGCCGTCAGGCCAGCAAGGGCGGCGTGGAGGAGAACCGCCGCCGCGCAAAGGACAGCGACAAGTTCCGCTCCACCCACAAAGCCGAACGGGGGCAGCAGATCTTTTCGGCCAGGGCAAAGGCCATGCAGAAACAGATCGAGCGCCTCGATGCCGAGGCGACGCCCAAGCCCTTTCAGGATCGCCGCACCCTGCGCCTGGACTTGCCACCCGCGCCGCACGGCCCCTCGGAGGTGCTGACGGTGCGGGATTTAAGCGTCTGTCGCGGTGAGAACAGGATTCTGGACGGGGTGAATCTGGACGTGCGGCGCGGCGACTGCATCGCCCTGACCGGGCCGAACGGCGGCGGCAAGAGCACGCTGCTAGGCGCCCTCCTGGGCACGCTGCCCCACACGGGCACGGTGCGCTGGGGGCCGGGGCTGACCGTCTACGCGGCGGGCCAGCACGGCGAGGAACTGTCGGGGCTGGACACGGTGGGAGACGCGCTGCTGGACGCCAACCCGGCCCTCACCCCGCACCAGTTGCACGAGGTGGCGGCGGGGCTGGGGTTGCCGGGCGGCCCCGCCTTTGCCCTGGCCGGGCTGTCGGGCGGGCAGCGCACCCGCCTGAGCCTGGCCCGCCTGAGCGTCACGCGGGCGGGGGTGCTGGTGCTGGACGAGCCGACGAACCACCTGGACGTGCGTGCCATCGAGGCGCTGGAGGCGCTGCTGCTGGACTATCCCGGCACGGTGCTGCTGGCCGGCCATGACCGCGCCCTGATGGGGCGGGTGGCGACGCGGGTGTGGGCGGTGGACGGCGGCGGGGTGCGCGAACTTCAGGTGGACGCGGCTGCCGCAGGCGCTGCTACTGGAAGCGCACCGTCGCCAGCACCTTACTGAACAGCGCGTTGGCCGCCGCGTAGCGGGCCGGCGAGTCGGTCAGCTGAAACGAGTACAGGTTCTTGGCGCCGTTGCCGTACCACACGCGAATGCGCAGCTGGCCCTGCGGGTGGGTCACGCTGTACTCGCGCTCGCTGCCGCCCACGCCGCCGTAGCGGGCGGCCTTGCTGGACAGCTGCTTGATGGTCACGCCGCTGGACTTGAGCCCCGATTCGAACTTGGAAAATTCGGTGTTCAGGTCCACCGCCGCGCCGTTCTTGGGCATGAACAGCAACCGGATCAGGGTGGCGGGCGGCGCCTTGGCCGACACCAGGCTGACGCCGGAGGTGCCGTCGGCGAAGTCGGCGCCCAGCCAGCCCTGCGGCAGGCTGACCTTGAACGGCAGTTTGGCATCGCTGAACGGCACCAGCGTCTGCGCGCCCGCCGCGCCCAGACTGCCCGTGCCCAGCGTGAGGGCGGCGGCGGTCCACAGGAAAGAAGCTTTCATAGGGCGACGGTAGCAACCCCCGGTGAGGACTTGCCCCGGTCCCCCATCAGGGGACGGTCAGCGCGGCACCAGCCCGGGCCGGGGCCACAGGCGCAGGTTGCTGACCCCCGCCACGTCGCGCAGATCCACTGGGCCATACACGCGGCTGTCCAGGCTGGAACCCAGGCGGCGGTTGTCACCCATCACCCAGACCTTGCCCGGCGGCACCCTCAGTGCGGGCTGATCGCGTAAAAAGCCCTCGCTGGCGTAGCTCTCGGCCAGCACCTTCCCGTTGATCACCACGCGTCCGTCCTGAATGGCCACCGTGTCGCCCGCCAGCGCCAGCGCGCGCTTGACGTTATAGGGCCGGTGCCGCACGCCCCAGACGGTCTCGAAGCTGTACGGACTGTCCACCGGGGCCTTGAAGATCAGCAGGTCGCCCCGGCGCGGGTATGGCGTGGGCAGATGGGCGGCCCGCAACCAGCGCGGGTATTTCAGCAGCAGCAGCAGGTCCCCGGTGTGCAGGGTGTCATTCATCGAGTCGCCGTCCACGCGGGCCAGGGTGCCCACGAAGGTCGTCAGCAGGTACACCGGCAACAGCGCCCCGAGAATCCAGACGCGCCAGGCCCGCTGCCAGGGGCTGGGGGGAGGGCGGGGAACCGGAGTCACGGCTGTCCAGGCTAGCAGACGGTGCCGTTCGCAACGCGGGCGCGGCGCTGGCGGGCGAATCTGAGAGCGTAGCTGGCACCTTCACTTTTGGCTAAGCCTGTTTCAAGGCGCGCAGCACGCCCCTTCGCGAAGAAGGATGGGCCGGCACGCAGGCCTGCGCGCCTTCATCCTCACTTCAGACATGAGGTGAGGCTCAAGATTCAGGCTTTACCCTGCGGGGCATGAGCACCTCCGAACAGCCCCAACTCAAGGTCGAGAAGTACGAAGAAGGCAGCGGCGAGCCCGCCCAGACGGGCAAGATGGTCCGGGTGCATTACACCGGCACGCTGGAAAACGGCCAGAAATTCGATTCCAGCCGGGACCGGGGCGAGCCCATCGAGTTCCCGTTGGGCGTCGGCTACGTGATTCCGGGCTGGGACCAGGGCATCGCTCAGATGCGGGTGGGCGACAAGGCCACGCTGACCATTCCGGCGGCGCTCGGCTACGGCGACGCGGGCGTGCCCGGCGTGATTCCCGGCGGCGCGACGCTGATCTTCGACGTGGAACTGGTGGACGTGCGCTGAATCCCCTGTGGGGCCAGAGGAGGTCCTGAAGGTCAACTCCGGGCTTTCCGCGCCGTGGTTCATGGTCTGAGCAGATGCCTGCGTCTTTTGACGGACGCAACCCTGGCCCGCTCCGGGGCGTAATGTGGAGCATGACCAATCCTGACGATCAGAAGGGTCCGGGAGCGGGTGAGACCGGACACGCGGGCAATGCGCCGTCGTGGGTGGACGACGTGCTGGGCGGCCCGGCGGTGGGCAGCGCGGCCACTTCCCGCGGTCCCGATCTGCGCAAGCCCGATTCTGACAGGCCCAACCTGAACAAGGCCCCGGCCCAGCCGAATGACCTGCGGATTCCCGAATCGCCCAGGCCCGCCGCACCCCCAGCGGCCGCCAGCACCGAGGACTGGGTGTCGCGCGTCACCGGCAGTCCGCCCCCGCCCGGTCCCGGCGCGGCCCAGCCAGGCGGGTTCCAGGGCCATTCACCGGCGGCCCCCGGCGCGCCCGAACTGGACGCCTGGGGCGAGCCGCAGCGGCCCCTGCGCCCGCCTCCCATGGCCCAGGCCGACGAGCGGCCCGTCCGGCCGTACGCGCCGGAGTCTGCGCCTGCGGGTGACGTGGCCCAGAAGCGCCTGATCGCCGGTCTGCTGGGGATTTTCCTGGGCAGCCTGGGTGTCCACAAGTTCTACCTGGGCCTGAACACCCAGGGCATCATGATCCTGGGAGTCAACATCGGGGTGTGGGTGCTGGCCCTTTTGGTGGGTCTGGTGACCTTTGGCTTGGGGCTGATCGTCACTCTTCCGCTGGCCGGACTGGTCAGCAGCGCGCTGGGCCTGCTGGGCTTGATCGAGGGCATCCTGTACCTCACCAAATCCGACGCGGACTTTCAGCGCGACTACCTGATCGGCAAGAAGCCCTGGCTGTAGGCGCCGGGCCGCCCCGCCCTACAGCGCCCTGGCGATATCGGCCTTGAGGTCCTTGACGTCCTCCACGCCCACGCTCATGCGGATGGTCTGGGGGGTGACCCCGGCAGCGCGGCGGGCGGCCTCGGGCACGCGGCCGTGGGTGGTGGTCCAGGGGTGCACCACCAGGGTGCGGACGTCCCCCAGATTGGGGGCGATGCGCAGCACGCGCAGACGCGACAGGAAGGCGGCGGGGTCCGGCACCTCGAAGGCCAGCACCGCGCCGCAGCCGTGGCTCAGGTAGCGCCGGGCCTGCGCGTGGAAGGGGTGGTCTTCCAGGCCCGGATAGCTGACCCGGCCCACGCCGGGCTGCGTTCTCAGCCAGCGGGCCAGCTCCAGCGCGCTCTGGCACTCGCGCGACAGCCGCAGCGCCAGCGTTTCGAGCCCCTGCGCGATGAGAAAGGCGCTGTGGGGGGCCAGGGTCATGCCCAGCTGACTGGCCCCCAGCCAGCGTTGCCGCCACGCCAGGGCCTCGCCCCCGCGCACGTTCAGGACGCTGTGCTCGCCGCCGTCGGTGTAGCTGGGATTGCGGCTCAGGTCATGCCGCGTGCCCACGGTGACGCTGCCGCCCATAACGCTGCCGTGGCCGCCGGCCCACTTGGTCAGCGACTGCGCCACGATGTCCGCGCCGAACGCCAGCGGGCGGCACAGGTAGCCCACGCCGCCGCAGGTGTTGTCGATGGCCAGCAGGGCGCCGCGTTCATGCGCGATGTCGGCGAACGGCCCGATGTCGGCGATGTCCCCAGCCGGGTTGCTGATCATCTCGGCCCAGACCAGCCGGGTGTTGTCCTGCATGGCGGCGCGCACGGCGTCTGGCGTGTTGTCCACCAGCGTGGCGGAGATGCCCATCAGCGGCAGGATGTTGTTCAGCATCCCCGTCGTGCCGCCGAACAGGCTGGACGCCGAGACCACGTGGTCCCCGGCGCGGCAGGCGCTCAGGATGGCAGTCAGGGTGGCGGCCTGACCGCTGGCGAGGGCCACCGTGGCCGCCCCGCCTTCCAGCGCGGTGATGCGGCCCTCCAGCGCGCGGACGGTGGGGTTCTGGAGGCGGGCGTAGCTGAGGCCGGTGTTGTTTTGGAACTCGCCCTGCGCCTGCTCCAGCGTGTCGAACTGAAAGGCGGCGGCGGCGTGGATCGGCACCCCCACCGTCTGCCCCAGCCCGCGCGGAATGCTGGCCTGCACGGCGGCCGTCTCGTAGCCCCAGTCGGTGGCGGCCGGATCAGTGGGAACATCACTCATGCGCCCACGCTACGCGTCCCCCGGCCCAGACGCGCGGGGCATGTCCGCACGACACCGCCAGAGGGCCTCAGGAACAGGCGCGGCCTTCACTGGGGAGGCCGCGCCTGGAAGCACCTTTCAGGCAGTCAGCCTCAGCCGCCTCAGACTCGGCCCTTAATGGCGTCGCGGATCTCGGCCAGCAGTTTTTCCTCGTTGCTGGGTTCGGCCACCGCTGCCTTTTCCTGGCGTTTGAAGCGCTCCATCAGGTGGTTGAAGGGAACGATGACGAAGAAGTAGATGATGGCCGCCGTCAGAACGAAGCTGAGCAGTGCGGTCAGGAACGCGCCATATTTGAAGATGCTGCCGTTGACCGTAAAGGTCAGGGCCGTGAAGTCGGGCACCCCGCCGAAGATGCCGATGATCGGCAGAATCAGGCCACTGGTAAAGGAGTCCACCACCTTGCCGAAGGCCGCGCCAATCAGCACCCCGACGGCCAGATCAATGAGATTGCCGCGCAACAGGAACTTCTGGAAGCCACTGATCATATTGTGAAGTTTGCTCGATTTGAGATGGAATAGCAAGACTCGTTCTGCCGACGCCGTCTACGGTTCAAGTTCAGCCTGAATGCGGTGTCAGGCGATGATCTGGCCCTGGTCGTCCAGCGCGGGGTACGCCTCGCCGCGCTCCCGGTACGCGGGGGCCAGCTCCGGGTAGCCCCACTCGAAGGCCAGCCGCGCCAGTTCGTCCGGCGCAAGCTGGGGCGCGTCGTACATCCCAGCCGAGAGCCGCTGGCGCTGCGCCTCGAACAGGATGGTGGCCGCCGCCACCGACACGTTCAGGCTCTGCACCATGCCGAACATGGGAATGATGATGTTGCCGTCCGCCGCATCTGCCGCCGCGTCCGCCACGCCCCATTTCTCTGCGCCCAGCAGCACGCAGGTGGGCCGGGTGTAGTCGGCCTCGCGGTAGTCCACGCTGCGCTGCGATAGGTGGGTGGCCAGCACCTGCACGCCCTGGGCCTGCAAGTCGCGCACCGCCGCCAGCGTGTCCGCGTGCGTCTGCACCCGCACCCATTTGTGCGCGCTGCCCGACGTGGCCTCGAAGGTGTTGCCCCCAAAGTCCAGCGGCTTGCCGTTCCCCGGTGGGACGGCGTGGGCAGTCAACACTCCCACCGCGTCGCAGGTGCGGACGATGGCCGAGAGGTTGTGGGGCTTGTTGACCTGATCCATCAGGACGGTCAGGGTGGGCTGGCGTTTGCTCAGCACCCGCAAGATTTTGGCGTAGCGCTCGGGGGTCATACCACCGCAGGGTAACGCAGCTCAGCCGGGATACGGCGCGGCCAGTTCATCCATGAGTGGGGAACGCACCAGAAGTTTGCGGGCCGTCCAGCCGTCGTCCCGCACGCCCCATTCCAGATGGTGCAGCGCCCCGCCCAGCAGGTGCGCCCACCACAGCGGCGTCAGCAGGGCCAGGGCTTCGCCAGTCAGTGGGGTGTGAGCGGCGTAACCGCGCACCACGTCGTCGTGGACGCCGCGCCACGCCAGGGCGAAGTCCTCCAGGGGGTCGGCGGGCCGCGTGAATTCGAAATCCAGCAGGCCCGTCCAGACGCCGCCCTGCACGCGCAGGTTCCAGGGCGTGAAGTCACCGTGGATCACGCGGTGGGGGCCGGGGCGCAGTGCGGCCACGGCGCGGCGGGCGCGGTGCAGGTGCCAGCGGTACAGGCGCACGTCCGCAGGGCGCGCCGCCTCGTGGGCGTCCAGCAGCGCGTCGGCGCCGGGGTCAGCCAGCACCTCCAGTGCGCCGCGCCAGCCGGGGCGGGCGGCGGGCAGGGGCAGTTCCCGCCAGCGCTCATGCAGTTCTGCCAGCCAGCGCCCCCGCGTGTGGGCGTCCTCGTGTGGGGCAGGATCACCCGGCACAACGTCGTGCAGGGACCACCACGCACCGTCCAGAACCTGGGGTCCGCGTCTGAGGAAGGGCAGATTCAGCCCCGTGTCCGCGATCAACTTCAAAACATTCAGCTCGTAATGCACCTCGGGTTCTGGGCCATGCCAGCGGCGCAGAACGGCGCTCTCCTGCCCGTTCCAGACCTGCCAGTGGCGGTTCAGGCGGCCTCCCAGCTCAGCCTGGGGCCGCAGATTCCAGGCATCGAGCAGCTCCGGGGGTGGGGTCATGCCCGCACAAACAGCGCCGCGCCATCCTCCCGCCGCGTCTCAAGCAACTCGCCGCGCTCCGCCAGGTATTCCGCCAGCGCCGCCGTCTGGTCTAAAAGCAGGATGGCCTGAATCGGTTTCAGCCGGGGATGCAGCGCGTGGGTCAGGTCATGAACGGTGATCGGCTCGGCGGCGGCGTCCAGCACGGCACCCAACTTGTCGGCGTAACGCTCGCGCAGGCTCTGGATGCGCTCCTGCCAGTGGTGCATGGGGCCGTCGTGTCCGCCCAGCGCCACGCCCACGCCTTCCAGTCCTTCAATGTGTTCCAGCGAGGCGAGGTAATGCCGCAGCCCCGCGCCCCGCTGAAACCGCGCTGGCATCAGCGGCGGCGAGTTGCGCGGCAGCAGATGATCGGCGCTGAGCAGCAGGTCGTCCACGCGCAGGCAGACCTGCGAACCCTCATGGCCGGGCGTGTGCAGAACGGTGAACACGTCGTCCAGCACGTCGCCGTCCCGCAACGGTGTCTGAACCTCTACGGCCTCCGGGAGCATGGTGTTGCGGGCGCGGCGGCGCAGGCGTTCGGCGTATTCCGCTTCCGTTCCGCCGCCGGTCAACCCCAGCCAGCGGATGTGCTCCTCCATCTCGGCCGGCCGGGCCACCGGATCACCCTCTGGCTGCTCGATGGTCTGCACGGCCCATTCGTGCGCGGCAACGGGCGCATTCGTTCTGCCTCGAACAAAGGGCAGACCGGCCACATGGTCCGGGTGCGGGTGTGTGATCACCACGCGGCTCAGGGTCTTCCAGGACACCGCCTCGCCGGACTCGCGGCGGATGGCCTCCAGCCCGGCTTCCAGCGCGGCGGTGCTGGCCTCGTGGCTGCCACCCGTGTCGATCAGGGCGGTGTACGTCGGCCTGGCAGGCTCGCCCCGCACCACCACGAACACGTTGGCGGCGAAATGCGGAAAGGCGGGCACGCTCAGCGTGTAGACCCGCGTGCCGCCGGACGTGACGTGGCGGGCGGAGACAGGTGAAACCGGGGTGGGAACGGGCGCGCTCATGCCCGCACCCTAGAGCAGTGGCCCCAGCCGCAGTGTCATTTTCGGCGTCTGCGGGCCCTGGACACGGCGGCCTGCCCGTGGCGTTCAATCCTGAGTCTCGCGCGCGTCCGGTGCGCCGCGGACGTTAAAGATTGTGTGGGTGATGACTGAACAAGGCCAACAGGCGGAGCCTCAGGTGAGTATGCGATGCTGCGTTCGCCAGACAGCCTGTGTTCGGATTGAGCTGCCCCTGGAAGACCACTTGTGACTGGAGGACCATTGATGAAACGATTTGTTCAGTCCACGCTGTTGTTTTCCCTGCTGCTTGCCGCGCCCATCCCGGCGTTCGCCCAGACGGACGTCACCACGGAGACGACGGCACCGGTCACCACCAACACGACCACCACCGGCACCACCACGGCTCCCGTCGACGCGGATAACGGCTTCGACTGGGGCTGGCTGGGCCTGCTCGGTCTGCTGGGTCTGGCTGGGCTCAGGCGCAGAGAGGACCGGGCCTATTCCACGACCACCCCGGGAACCGGGCCGCGCTGACGGCACCCCTTACAGGCGTGTTCTCTACAGCGCTGCGTTACCAATCCATGTTGAACCCGTGGACTGGTAACGCAGGCTTGCGAGAATTTTCGAGGGCGCCTGCATGGGCCAACAGATCGCCAACCAGATGACCTGTTGACTGGACGATCACCGTGCCGTCCGTTGTCAGGTGATGGCCTGTTTGCGGCAACGGCTGCTGCGACGGGGACAATAATTTGGGGGCGTCGTGTGGACGCAGGCTGGCGGCTGCGGGGGTGTGGGGCCAGCGGGCACCCCAATCCAGGTCTGCGGGTTGCGCCTCCGGGCATGTCGCCCAATAGAAATCTGTATTACCCTTCTGGCATGACCCATATGCAGCTTGTGCAGGAGCAGAAAGGCGACGGCGTGACTTTCCGGATCCACGCGCTGACCCATGTGATCCGCTACTCGGTGGGCAACGACGGCGAACTGGCCGAAACGCGCCAGATGGACGGGCGCTTCACCGTGGAGGCCCAGCTTCACGGCTCGGGTGTGCTGATCGAACCCGGCGCGTTCCAGTACAGCCACGGCAACATCACGGCCAACGTCGAGCAGCAGGCCAAGGGCGGCTTTCTGAGCCGGGCCATCGCCACGGCGGGCACCGGCGAGAGCGCCTTCGCCACCCGTTTTACCGGCCAGGGCAAGGTCTGGACCGAGCCGACGAACAAGCATTTCATCATCGCGGAGTCCAGCGGGGCCAAGGGCGACGAGATGATTCTGGACGACAAGGCCTTTTACATGGCCCAGGACACCATGCAGCTGGGCACGCACACCCACAACTCGATTGCCGGGGCGCTGTCGGGCAACGGGCTGCGCCAGCCCAAGCTGTCCGGACGGGGCATCTTCGTGGTGGAATCTCCGGTCCCGGTCTCGGAGGTTGAGGTCATCGAGCTGAGCGGCAACGACACCCTGATCGTGGACGGCGACCTGATGCTGATGTACAGCGCCTCCCTGAAAGTGGAACTGCGCCCGCTGGTGCGCGGTATTCGCAACGCCCTGCGCAGCGGCGAGGGGCTGGTCTTCGTGATCAGCGGCCAGGGCACGGTGTTCCTGACGCCCACCCACCGCAACCTCTCGGCGGCGACGCTGTAGCCCCCCAACGCCAGTGAACCGTGAAGGTTGAGTGCGCGGCGTCGCCCCGCCGCCATGCTTTACCCTGCCCGACATGTTGACGTTGGGGGAAGCCGCGCGGCGCGGCGCGGGCAGGATGGGCGAGGAAGTGGGGCGGCTGGCGGCGCAGGACGTGCGCGGCATGGTGGTGCCGCCGGAGTTCGAGGAAGCCTTTTACCTGGGCGTCAACCTGCCCGAGCAGCTGGGCCGCCTGTTCGCGCCCATCAATCCCCGGCGCGTCGATGAGGACGCCTTAGAGGAGCTGAGCGCGCGGGCCGAGGCCCTGATCCGCACCAGCTTTCTAATGGACGACGCGGTGCAGCTTTTTTACCGGGCGCTGCGCAACGCCGGGCTGGATCGCGGCGCGGTGCATGTGCGCCGTCCAGGCCATCTGCCCACCGAGGAGGCGCAGGTCACGCCTCCCGGCACGGCGGCTCTGCAGGCCTTCAAGCGGCTGTGGGCCAGCGACTGGGCCTTCGGCGCGGTGCTGACCCGGCTGGACGAGACCGGCGGTGTGGGTCTGGACGCCCGGCCCACCCTGGTCCTGCCCGGCCTGACCGGCACGCCCGACCCACTGATGGCGGGGGCGCTGGGGGTGCCGACGGCCCTGGTCAACGAGGTGGGCCTCGTCGGCCTGCCCTGAGCGCTGTGACCGCCCGGCCCGCTGCCCCCCACCCCCTGCTGTTCGCCGCGCTGGGCACGCTGGTCTTCTTGAACGTCTACGCGCCGCAGAGCCTGCTGCCGGTGCTGGCGCGGGACTTCGGTGCGGGCGCGGCGGAGGTGGGCTTCGTGGTGGGCGCCACCACCCTGGCGATGGCGCTGGCCTCGCCGCTGGTGGGCGTGCTGGCCGACGCGGTGGGCCGCCGCCGGGTGGTGGTCTGGGCCTTCGCGCTGCTGACGGTTCCAGCGGTGCTGGCGGTGTTCGCGCCCACGCTGGCGACCCTGAACGCCGCCCGCTTTGCCCAGGGCCTGCTGATTCCCGGCGTCATGGTGGCCCTGAACGCCCTGATCGCCGAGGAAGTCCCGCCCGCCGGACGTGCCCGCGCGCTGTCGCTGTATGTGACGGGCACGGTGCTGGGCGGCTTCCTGGGGCGCTTTCTGGCTGGGCTGGTGGCGGCGCCGTGGGGCTGGCACGCGGCGTTCTGGCTGCTGGCGCTGGCCTCGCTGGGGGGCTTCGTGCTGGCCCGCGCCGGCTTGCCTCCCGAGCAGCACTTCACGCCGCAGAAAGACGGACGCGTGGTCTTGGAGGCGCTGGGGGCCCACCTGCGAAACCGGGCGCTGCTGGCAACCTGCGCGGTGGGTTTCCTGATCCTGTTCACGCTGGTGGGCGTGTTCAACACGCTGACGTTGCGGCTGGCGGCCCCGCCCTACGGGCTGAACACCGCGCAGACCGGCCTGATCTTCGCCGTGTACCTGCTGGGCGTGGTCATTACTCCGATTGCCGGGCCGCTGCTGGCGTTGCGCGGCCCCCGCGTCGCGTTGCTGACGGCGGTGGGGGCCAGTCTGGTGGGGCTGCTGCTGACCCTGGCCGCGCCCCTGCCCGTGATCATCGTGGGCGTGGCGGCGGGGGCCTGCGGCGTCTTTCTGGCGCAGTCCGCCGCCTTGAGCGCCGTGCAGCGCGAGGTCACGCGGGCGCGCAGCCTGGCGTCGGGGCTGTACCACGCGGCGTACTACGGCGGAGCCGCCGCCGCCAGCGTGCTGGCCGGGCACGCCTACGAGGGCGGCGGCTGGCCGTCGGTGGTGGGGCTGGTCACCGGCAGCATGGCGCTGGCCGGGGTGGTGGGACTGCTGGGCTGGCGGAAAAGCGGCGCGGTCTGATCTGGACTCCGATGGAATCGTTTGTTAAAACGATGAAATCCGAGCGGATGCGAGAAGGAGCAGTACGGGTTCCGGACGTGGAGTTCACCAACCGGCGCTTTCCCGGTTGGTGAACGAAACAGACGGAATCCGTATGAGCTAGCCTCACCCTATGAAGATCCAGCAACTGTGCGCCCCCGGCGCGTATCCCGGCCTGCACCTCGAAGCCCATGACCTGACCGAGAGCGGCAGCGGCATCCTGGAAATCGTGATCCGCAGCGAGAAAACGCTGAACAGTGTCAACGCCGAGGCCCACCGCGCCTTGACCCAGGTGTGGCGCGACATTGACGCCGCCGAGGGCGTGCGCTGCGTGTTGATCCGGGGCGAGGGGCGCGGCTTCTCGTCGGGCGGGGACTTTACCCTGATCGAGGAGATGAGCAGCGACTTCACGGCCCTGGCCCGCGTGTGGCGCGAGGCGCGGGATCTGGTCTATAACGTCGTCAACTGCGGCAAGCCCATCGTCAGCGCCATCCACGGCCCCTGCGTGGGCGCCGGGCTGGCGGTGGCGCTGCTCTCGGATGTAAGCGTGGCCGCCAAAACGGCCCGGATTCTGGACGGCCATGTGCGGCTGGGCGTGGCCGCCGGGGATCATGCCGCGATCATCTGGCCACTGCTGTGTGGGCTGAACAAGGCCAAGTACCACCTGCTGACCGGCGAACCGGTGTCTGGCGAGGAGGCCGAACGCATCGGGCTGGTCAGCCTGTGCGTGCCGGACGAGGAACTCCTAGACCGTGCCTGGAAGGTGGCGCGTACCCTGGCGGCGGGCAGCCCCACCGCCATTCGCTGGACGAAGTACGCCCTGAACAACTGGCTGCGCGCGATGGGGCCGACGTTCGACGCCAGCCTCGCCCTGGAATTTCTGGGCTTCACCGGCCCCGACGTGAAGGAGGGCCTGAGCAGCCTGCGCGAGAAACGTCCCCCGAACTTCGCGGAGGACGCGCCGATCTAGGCGAACCAGCACGTCGGCGCAGCGCTCTCCGCTGTCTCCCCTCAAGGAACGCTGTACCCCGCTCCTGCCCCCGCCGCGTTATTGTGAATCGTAAAACCATTCTTCTGGAGGGATTTTCATGACGAATAAAGAACCTGTTCGTGTGGCCGTGACCGGTGCGGCTGGTCAGATCGGCTACAGCCTGCTGTTTCGTATCGCGTCCGGCGACATGCTGGGCAAGGATCAGCCGGTCATCCTGCAACTGCTGGAAGTGACCCCGGCCCTCAAGGCGCTGCAGGGCGTCGTGATGGAGTTGCGCGACTGCGCCTTCCCGCTGCTGGCGGACATCGTGACCAGCGACGACGCAGAAGTGGCCTTCAAGGACGCCGACTACGCCCTGCTGGTGGGCGCGATGCCGCGCAAGGCCGGCATGGAACGCGGTGACCTGCTGTCGGCCAACGGCGGCATCTTCAAGCCGCAGGGCGAGGCGCTGAACAAGGTGGCCAGCCGCGACGTCAAGGTGCTGGTGGTGGGCAATCCCGCCAACACCAACGCCCTGATCGCCCAGCAGAACGCCCCCGATCTGAACCCGGGACAGTTCACGGCGATGGTGCGGCTGGATCACAACCGCGCCGTGTCGCAGCTGGCCGAGAAGACCGGCAAGCCCGTCACCTCTATCCAGAACCTGACCATCTGGGGCAACCACTCCAGCACCCAGTACCCGGATCTGAGCGCGGCCACCGTGGACGGCACGCCCGCCCTGGATCTGGTGGACCGCGAGTGGTACGAGAAGGAGTACATCCCCACCGTCGCCAAGCGCGGCGCGGCCATCATCGAGGCGCGCGGGGCCAGCAGCGCCGCCAGTGCCGCCAGCGCGGCCATCGACCACATGCGCGACTGGGCGCTGGGCACCCCGGAAGGCCAGTGGGTCAGCATGGGCATTCCGTCGGACGGCAGTTACGGCGTGCCCGAAGGCCTGATCTACGGCTTCCCGGTCAAGTGCAGCGGCGGCAAATACGAGATCGTGCAGGGCCTGGACGTCTCCGACTTCAGCCGGGGCAAGATGGACGCCACCGCCCAGGAGTTGCAGGAAGAGCGCGACGAGGTTCGCAAGCTGGGTCTGGTCAAGTAAGACCGGGGCTTGTGCAGGGAAGGGGGCGAGGCTTGCGGGCCTTGCCCCTCTTTTTGGTGGCGTCACTGCTGAACATGCCATGAGTGCGCCCATCACGCGGCGTTGACCGTTTCTTGGCGGGCCGCAGACTTGGTGGGCTGGGGAACCTTGTGCCGCCGTGGCCCCGCCATAAATAGCCCATGACACGCAAAGATGTGGGGGAAAGCCGGTGAGTGCTGGCGACGCAAGGGGCGGGGCGCGGGTGACGCCGCCAGAACGTCGCAGCACCGGGGCCGCCATGCCGACGGCAGAACGCGGCCTCTTCGGCGTGATGGGCGTTTTTCTGCTGACGGCGGGCCTGCGCTCCGGCTCGTCCTTTCAGAAGCTGCTGCTCGGCAGCCTGGGGGCGGGACTCACCGCCCTGGCGCTGAAGGGGCAGAGTCCGGTGGCGACGGCCCTGAAAATCCGGCAGAACACGGACGGCGAGACGCTGGTGGGTGACGCCGTGACCATCGGCAAGGGGGCGGACGAACTGTACGCCGTGTGGCGCAAGCTGGAAAATCTGCCTGGGCTGATGAAACACCTGGAGCGGGTGGAGGTGCTGGACGAGCGCCGCTCGCGCTGGACGGTCAAGGCCCCGGCGGGCTACAGCGGCGGCGAGGTGAGCTGGGAGGCCGAACTGACCGCCGACGAGCCGGGCCAGCGCATCGCGTGGCGGTCACTGCCCGGCGCGCAGATCGAGAACAGCGGCGAGGTGCTGTTCCGCGCGGCCCCCGGTGACCGGGGAACGGAAGTGGTGGTGCGCCTGACCTACCGTCCGCCCGGCGGCTCGGCGGGGGCGTTGCTGGCCCGCATGCTGGGGCAGGAGCCGTCGCAGCAACTGCGCGACGATCTGATGCGTTTCAAGCGCGAGCAGGAACTGGGCTATCACCCCACCACCGAGGGCCAGAGCAGCGGGCGGGCCGGGCAGGGAGGCAAAGCATGAAGGCCATCGTCTGGCAGGGCACCAACCATGTGGGCGTGGAAACCGTCCCCGATCCCGCGCTGCTGCTGCCCACCGACGCCATCGTGCGCGTGACCTCCACCGCCATCTGCGGCTCGGACTTGCACCTGCTCGACGGCTACATCCCCAGCATGGAAAAGGGCGACATCCTGGGCCACGAGTTCATGGGCGAGGTGGTGGAAGTCGGCGCGGACGTCAAAAAGGTGCGGCCAGGCGAGCGGGTGATCATGCCCTTCAACCTGGCCTGCGGCGTGTGCGATCCGTGCCGGCGCGGGCTGTTCAGCGCCTGCGACAACTCCAACCCCAACCACCGCATGGCCGAGGCGCTGTACGGGGCCACCAGCGCCAGCGGGCTGTTCGGGTACTCGCACCTGTTCGGCGGCTACGCGGGCGGGCAGGCCCAGTTCGTGCGGGTGCCGTTTGCCGACGTGAGCTGCTTTGCCATCGAGTCTGACCTGCGCGACGATCAGGTGCTGTTTTTAACCGATATTTTCCCCACCGGATATCAGGCCGCCGAGAACTGCGCCATCGTGCCGGGCCGCGACGTGGTGGCGGTGTTCGGGGCCGGGCCAGTCGGCCAGTTTGCGCTTCGCAGCGCCCAGATGCTGGGGGCCGCTTCAGTGATCGTGGTCGACCGCGTGCCCGAACGGCTGCGGCTGGCCGAGGCGGCGGGGGCGCGCACGGTCAACTACGAGCAGACCGACGTGCTGGAGGCCCTGCGCGAGGCGACGGGGGGGCGCGGCCCCGATCACGTTATCGACGCGGTGGGCCTCGAAGCCCACGGCCACGGCCCCGGCGCGCTGCTGGACACCGCCGAGCAGAAGCTGAGACTGTCCTTTGACCGCATCACCGCGCTGCGCTGGGCGATCCTGAGCTGCGCCAAGGGCGGCACGGTCAGCATGCCGGGCGTGTACGGCGGGCTGGTGGACAAGCTGCCGCTGGGCGCGGCTTTCAGCAAGGGCCTGACCCTCAAGATGGGCCAGACGCACACGCACCGCTACGTGCGCCCGCTGCTGCAGCGCATCCAGGGCGGCGAGATCGATCCCAGCTTCGTGATCACCCACCGCGCCGCGCTGTCCAAAGGGCCGGAACTGTACAAGACCTTCCGCGAGAAACACGACGGCTGCATCAAGGTGGTGCTCGACCCCTGGGCTTGACCTATAGACGGTCTGCATTCCGCCTGCCCCACGTGCTGCGCTGGCCGCGCACGGGGCAGGCGTTTTGCAACCCAGTTCCACGGCAGATTGAGGCGTCCTTTACGTGGCGGTTGGGGGCAGGTGGAACTCTCCAGAATGGAGGGATGCGAATTCCCAAACGTCTGATTCTGGCCGCTGCGGTGACGGCCCTCGCCGCGCGGCGCCAATTCGTGCCGCGCTATGGCCTGACTGGCAGGAGCGTGCTCGTCACCGGTGGCTCGCGCGGGCTGGGGCTGGCGCTGGCCGCCGAATTCTTGAAACGCGGGGCGCGGGTGGCCCTGCTGGCCCGTGACCCGGCCGAGCTGGAGCGTGCGGCGGAGCAGCTGGGCGCGGGCGGGCGGGTACACACCGTGGCGGGCGACGTCACCCGTGAGGACGATCTGCAGCGGGCGCTGGCCGAGGTGACGCGGGTCTTCGGCGGCTTGGACGTGCTGGTCAACAACGCGGGCCTGATCCAGAGCGGCCCGCTGGCCAATATGACCGAGGCCGACTTCCGCAGGATCATGGAGGTCAACACCTTCGCGCCGCTGCGACTGACCCGCCTGGCCCTGCCCGAACTGCGCCGCCGCCAAGGGCGGGTGCTGCTGGTGTCCTCGGTGGGGGGCAAGGTGGCCGTGCCACATCTGGCCCCCTACAGCGTCAGCAAGTTCGCTCTGAGCGGGCTGGGTCAGGCGCTGCATGCCGAATTTGCCCAGCACGGTGTGAATGTGACCACCGTCCATCCCACCGTAATGCGCACCGGCAGTCCCCGGCAGGCCACCGTCAAGGGCCAGCACGAGAAGGAGTACGCGCTGTTCGCCACGGTGGACAACTCGCCGCTGATCTCGCTGGACGCCGACGTGGCCGCCCGCCGCATGGTGGACGCCCTGGTGCGCGGCCACGCCGAGGCCTTTGTGGGCGGCTCCGCCCTGCTGCTGGGCTACGCGCAGGCGCTGGCCCCGCAGCTCACCGCCGACGTGCTGGCGCTGTCCACCCGCCTGCTGCCTGCCCCCACCGCCAGCGATCAGGGCGTGCCGGGCCGCGAGGCCGAGACGTTCGTAACCCGCCACAACCCCATCAAGCGGGAAGCCGAGCGGACCTTCAACGAGCTGGGTGGGGAAGAGAGCGGGGAAGAGTAGGGCGGGGGCGCCTGCCTGCCTGACGCGCTACGGCCCCACGTAACGCGCCCGTGGCCGGATCAGCCTTCCGCCCAGCACCGTTTCGATGGCGTGGGCCAGCCAGCCTGCCGCGCGGGCCACGGCGAACAGCGTCAGCGCGTCCTCGGGGCCGCGTCCCAGCGTGTGCGTCAGCGCGGCCAGTGCCAGATCGATGTTGGCGTGTTCGCCCGTCTCGGCCCGTGCCACCGCCTGAAGCCCACGCGCGGCCTGAACGGCAGGAGCGCCGGGACGCGCGGTGTCCAGCGCCGCCAGCAGCGCGCGGGCGCGCGGATCGCCGTCCGGGTACAGGCGGTGGCCGAAGCCGGGCACGAAGGCGTGGCGCTGGGTGGCCGCCTTCAGGGCGGTGCGGGCGTCCGTCGCCAGCGTCCCTGTCAGCAGTTCGTGGGCCGCAAACGCCGCCAGTCCATGCCGTGGCCCCTGCAAGGCGCACAGCGCGGCCAGCGTGGCGTGTGGCAATCCCGCGCCGCTGCTGGCGGTCACGCGGGCGGCGAAGGTGCTGACGTTCAACTCGTGATCGGCCAGCAACACCAGGGTGCGGCGCAGCAGATCGGCGTCGGCAGCTGCGCCCCAGGCCCGTGCCAGCCGCATGTGCAGCGGCAGATCGGGGGCCGAGGGACGGCGCTCGCGGCGCTCCAGCGTGGCGTATAGCAGGCTGAGAACGCGGGCAGCGCGGGCGGCCAGCTGTTCCGGGCGGCCTTCCTGCGCGCCGATGTCCTGCGCCCCGGCGTGGGCCAGCGCGTGGGCAAACGCTTCCGTGCTGCTGATGGAGGCGCTGGTGGTTCCGCGCGGAAAGGTGGCCCCCAGGTTCAGGCGGGCGCGCAGGGGCAGCGTGGCCCAGCCGTCCGCCTCGCCCGTCCACAGCAGCGCGCCCACCTCCTCCACCGTCGCCGTGTCCGCCAGGGCCACGGCGTCCTGCCCCCGGTAGGCCAGCGTGCCGCCCGCGATGCGGGTCAGGGCGCTGTCCAGCACGGGCATGCCCCATTCCAGCGCCCCGGCCGCCGCGCCCTGCACCGCCCCCGCCGGATCGCGTTTCAGGGTCTGCCGGGCCAGCAGGACGCGCACGTCCTCGGCGTGGTACAGGCGCTGGCGGCGCTGGCCGACTCCGGCCTCAGAGCGAATTAGCCCGCGGGACACGTAGGCGTACAGGGTGGCCGGTTTTACGTCCAGCAGGGCGGTGGCCTCGGCGGCACTGAGCAGGGTTTCGGCCATGCCCCAGGCTAACATTGATTGAGTAATCAAGATTGACGGCATATCAATGAAGGACTAGCGTTCAGGCATGACACCCCCCGTTGCCGACGTGCCCGAAGCCAACCTCTTTCCCCAGGCTTTTCCCGCCGATAGCTTCCCGCAGTTCGTGTGGGAGGAGGGGGAGCGGCCTGCCACGCTGCCCGAACAGGCCTGGACGACCGAGACCACGCACCGCGACGGCCAGCAGGGCGGGTTGCCGCTGACCGAGGCCGATGGGCTGGCGATCTACGACCTGATGGGGGCCTTCACCGGCCAGTCGGGGGCGCTGCGGCAGGCCGAGTTCTTCGTCTACCGCCCGGCCGACCGCGCCATGCTGGAAGGGGCGCTGGAACGCTGGCGCGGCGGCCATCCGGTGGAACCCACCACCTGGATTCGCGCCACCCGGGGGGACGCCGAACTGGTGGCCGGGCTGGGCGTGCGGGAAACCGGAATGCTCGCCAGCGCCAGCGACTACCACACCTTCTACAAGTTCAAACCCGGTGGCCGCGCCCAGGCCGCCCGCACCTATCTGGATGCGGTGGGGGCGGTGCTGGACGCGGGCCTGCGCCCCCGCCTGCACCTGGAGGACGCCACCCGCGCGCCGCGCGAATTCATCCTGCCCTTCGTGGCGGCGGTACAGGAGTTGGCTGCAAGGTACCCGGCACAGCAGGCCCCCAAATTCCGCGTGTGCGACACGATGGGGTTGGGCCTGCCGCTGGACGGGGTGGCGTGGCCGCGCAGCATACCCGGCCTGGTGAGGGAGTTGCGGGCGGCGGGCGTGGACAGCGAGCGGTTGGAGTTCCACCCCCACAACGACACCCATCTGGTGGTGGCGAACTGCCTGGCCGCCGTGCTGGCCGGATGCGCGGCCATCAACGGGACGCTGCTGGGCAAGGGCGAGCGCACCGGCAACGCGCCGCTGGAAGGCGTGCTGCTGCATCTGGTGGGTCTGAATCTGGTGGGGCAGGGCGGCAGTCAACGCCCCGATTTCGCCGTGTTGAACCGCCTGAACGAACTGTACGAACGGCTGGGCCAGGGCGTGCCGGCCAAATACCCGCTGTACGGCCGCGACGCCCACCGCACCCGCGCGGGCATCCACGCCGACGGCCTCAACAAGTTCTGGCCGATGTACGCGCCCTTCGACGTGCCGGGGCTGCTGGGCCGCCCGCTGGAACTGAGCCTGACGGCCGACAGCGGGCTGGCCGGGCTGATCTTCCTGATCCGGCAGCATACCGGCCACGAGCTGTCCAAGGACGACGCGGGGTTGCGCGCCCTGCACGCCCGGCTGGGCGCCGACTTCGAGGCGGGCCGTCAGACGGCGGTGGAGTGGGAGGAGATTGCGGACGAGGCCCGCGCCGTCGTTGCTGGCGCCCCAGGGCAGCCCGTGCCCTCGGCCTGACCTTCCTACCGCCCCGCGATCAGCCCCGCGCCCACCAGCGCCAGCACCACGCCCACCCACTGCGCGGCCCGCAAGCCCTCGCGCAGCACGGTGACGGCCAGCAGGGTGGTAAAGGCCGGGTACAGGCTGGACAGCAGCGAGCCCACCGCCAGCCCGCCCCCCTGCACCGCCAGCAGGTAGAACAGGTTGCCCAGCGTGTCGCCCGGCGCGGAGGCCAGAATCAGCGCCGGATTCTTAGGGCGCAGGCCCACCAGCCGTGCGGCCAGCACCAGCGAGATCAGCGAGCTGCACAGGCGCGCGGCCCCCAGCGTCCAGAACACCCCCGGCGACTGCGCCTGCCCCAGCATGGCGAAAAAGAAGCCGAAGCCCAGGCCCGCCGCCAGCCCGATCAGCACGCCGTTGTCCTGCCAGCGGCCGGTGCTGCCGCCCTCGCCAGGGCTGTAACTCAGCAGGCCGGTGCCCAGCAGCACGCCCAGGGCGCCCAGCCAGCCCAGCAGTCCCAGCACCTCGCCGCCCAGCACGCCGATCACCACCGGCACCAGCGCGGACAGCGCGCCCGCCCCCACCGACACCGCGCCCATCGGCCCCAGCGCCAGCGCGCGGTAAAACGCCAGCACCGCGAACAGGCCCACCGCGCCCGCCGCCGCGCCCCACAGCAGATCGCCCAGCGGCGGCATCTGCTGACCCATCAGCACCGCGAGCAGCAGCATGATCGCCGCGCTGATCGGGTGGGTCAGGGCGACCACCCGCAGCGGCGAATCGCGCCGGCTGGCCAGCCCCGCCAGAAAATCGCCGACGCCGTAGGTCAGCGCCGACAGCAGGCCGCTCAGGGCCGGGTTCAAGAAAAGAGCCTCACCGCCGGAGTGTACAGGGGGTGAAGATCCGGGGGCGGAATCCAGTCTCCGCCATCTGGACAACAAAAAAGACCGGAATGTTTCTCCCGGCCTTCTCTTCACAGCCTTGCAGGGCCAGAAACTTTACTCGTCGTCGCGGCGGTTGTTGCTCCAGCCCCGGTCCGCGCGGGCGCGGGGGCGGAAGCCGCCGTCGGTGCCTCCCTCGCTGCCTTCGCGGGGCGCGGGCGCGGCGTCACGGGGCCGGTCCTCGCGCGGGCGGAAGGCCGGACGGTCTTCACGGGGACGGAAACCGCCGCCCTGCGAGCCGCCACGGTCATCCCGGCCCTGGTAGCCGCCGCCCTGTCCACCACGGTCATTGCCGCCGCGGTAACCGCCACCCTGCCCGCCCCGGTCTTCACGGGGACGGAAACCGCCGCCCTGCGAGCCGCCACGGTCATCGCGGCCCTGATAGCCGCCGCCCTGTCCACCACGGTCACTGCCGCCGCGGTAGCCGCCACCCTGTCCGCCCCGGTCTTCGCGGGGACGGAAGCCGCCGCCCTGCGAGCCGCCACGGTCGTCGCGGCCCTGGTACCCGCCACGGTCATTGCCGCCACGGTAGCCGCCACCCTGACGGTCCCCGCCGCCGTAACCGCCCTGACCGCCGCGGTCTTCACGCGGACGGAAGCCGCCACCCTGCGGGCTGGGCCGGTCCCCCATGGGGCGCTCGGCACTGGTGCGCTCGCCGCTCTTGAAGCCGCCCTGCCCCTGGCCCTCGCGCAGTTCGCGCATCTCGCGGCGCAGGCCACGGATTTCCTTGCCCTGGGCTTCGAGCATTTCCTTCATCTCGCCCAGCAGTTCCAGCAGATCGTCGGCGTCGATGTACTCGTCTTCCTCGCTGTCCTCGCCGTCTGTTGCGGCGTCCTCGCCCTGGGCGTGCATGACGTCCTCGCCGTCTTCACCCTCGGTCTGGGCTTCCTGGGCGTCCAGCACCAGGTCCTCGTCGGGTTCACCCTGCAATTCGGGCAGAATGTCGCGCACCTCGGTGGGCATCTGGTCGTCGGCGGTCTGGCCCTGGCGCGTCTCGTTGTTGTCGGTCATGGTGTTTCTCCTTTTGGCGCGGCTGATGGTGCCTGCGCTGTTTCCCTGCCACCTGTCGTGCATGACCCTGGCGGCGAATTCCGGACGGGTTCGGCCTGTCTTTTCGGCCAGTGGCACACATTCTGCGTGCCGGGCGCGGGCGCACCCCCGAGTGTATCACTGCCGGCGGCGGGGCCGCAGGGGGTGGCTGGCGCTGGCGCCGCCGTCCGGGTACGCTGAACCATGACCGAATCCACGCAAGATCCGCAGCCCCAGCATGTTCTGGAGGGCATTCTCGACATCCTGACCGAAGCGGTGGAGGGCGGCGCGCCCGGCCAGGGCACCGCTTTTCTGGACGGCACGGCGGCGGACGGCAGCGGCAACAACGGCCTGCTCGCCACGCTGGACCGCCTGAGCGCCGAGCAGGCCAGCCAGGACATTCACGGCACGTCCATCGCCGGACACGCCCGTCACAGCGCCTTTCATATGGAAGTGATGGTCCGCTGGGAGCGCGACGGGGACCGGGGGCCGTTCGACTGGAAGGGCAGCTTTGAGCCGGCGCAGGTCGATGACGGCCAGTGGGACGAGTTGCGGGTGCGCCTGCGCGCGGCCTACGACGCCCTGTGCGCCTTTGTCCGCACCCAGCAGGAAACGGAGGCCACCGGCGACATGGCCGGCGGCCTGACCGGCGCGGTGGCGCATGTCGCCTACCACCTGGGGGCCATCCGGCAGATGCACAAAGCGCTGGCGTGACCCTGGCCCCTGCCGGACAGCTATCGGGGCTGCCGTGGTCATCATCGGCGCGGGTGAGCAGCGCTGGGACGGCTGGATTCCCACCGGGCGCGAGGACCTCGATCTGCTGGACCGGGCGGGCTGGAATGCGTGGTTCGGGGACCGCCGGGCCAACGCGCTGCTGTGCGAGCACGTCTGGGAGCACCTGAGCGAGGCCCAGGGGCGCGCCGCCGCATCGCCCGGCAGCCGGAGTGCGCGGGGCCGGAGGTTCGGTTCGGCGGCATTCGTCCCCCCCTGGCCGCGCTACGCTGCCCCCCGTTATGACCGACCCGCAGCCCACCCCGCAGGAATTCCCGACCTACCGCGTTCAGGAATTCCTGCCGTCTTTTCTGCTGGGCTGGGGCCTGGGCACGCTGGTCACCTTCGCGGTGCGCGCGCTGGCCGACGCGCTGCTGACCACCCCCTGCGAGGGCCGCACGCTGCTGGCGCTGATCGTGCCGCTGTTGCTGGGGCCGGGGGGGCTGGCGTTCACGGCCGTCAACTGGCGGCGGGCGGGGCGGGCGGCGCTGGGGCTGGGGCTGGTGGTGGCCTCGCTGCTGCCCGCGCTGTTCGTGGGCGCGCGTGACATCGCGGTGCTGCGCGGCAGCGGCTGCGCGGGCGGCTACGTCGTGCTGGCCCCGGCGGGGGGGGATTCCATTTCCAGCGTCACGCTGCGGGTGGGTGAGTCGCGCGAACTGACCGGGCGCATCGGCGGCTTTACCGCGCAGGATTACCCCGGCGAGTTCACCTTGAGCGGCCAGGGCAGCGCGGCGGGCATCGTCGTGACCCTGCCGAAGACCACGGCGCGTGCCGGCGAGGTGTTTCCGCTGACCATCACGGTTCAGCCGGGCACGGGCATCAACACCTACACCGCCGGGGTGCAGGGCCGCGTCGTCAGGGACGGCCGGACGATCAGCGCGGACGGCACGCTGGAGGTCAACGTCCGCCCCGCCGAAGTCAAGTAGAGCTGCGCCGGCGCGGGTGAGCCCCCGGCGTCGCGGTGACCCGCACATGCCCGCCTTCCCGGGTGTTACGGTAAGCCGCGTGAACGTGACCGAGGTCTCCAGCATTGCCCTGCAAACATTTTTAACGATGCTGGTGGTCATGGACCCGATTGGCCTCGCGCCGATCTTTATCGGGCTGGCGGGCAACCGGCCCAGTTTCGAGCGGAGACGGGTGGCCCTGAAGGCCGCGCTGGTGGCCGGGGGCATCATCCTGGTGTTCGGGCTGGTGGGCCGCGCGCTGCTGGAGCACCTGGGCATCAGCCTGAGCGCCTTCCGGGTGGCGGGCGGGGTGCTGCTGTTCCTGATCGCGCTGGACATGGTGTTCGCGCGGCCCAGCGGCAGCAAGGAAACCGCCGAGGAGGAGCAGGAGGCCCAGGAGCGCCAGGACATCAGCGTGTTTCCGCTGGCGATTCCGCTGATCGCCGGTCCCGGCACGCTGGCCTCGATCATGATTCAGGCCAACACCGCGCACGGCAATGTGCTGCTGCTGACGGTGGTGTTTCTGGTGACCGCCGCCGTGCTGCTGCTGTGCTACCTGGCCCTGCGCCTGAGCGGCCAGATCGCCCGCGTGATCGGCGTGACCGGCGTGCACGTGGTGACCCGCGTGCTGGGCGTGCTGCTGGGCGCGCTGGCCGTGCAATACGTCGCCGACGGCGTGCTGGAACTGCTGCGCGGCGGGCTGCGGACCGGCTAGAGCGCAGCCTGCTTTCCCGCTGCTTCCCTTTTTCGCGCCGCACACGCTGCTCCCGCCTGAGTCATTGCACGTATTCCCGCCGTCCCAGCCCTAGGCACCCTGGCCAACATTCTTATGAATTTCAGGCCATAGAATGCGGGGCATGACAGTCAAGGGCAAGGTGGAAGAACTCGGGCGACCATCTCACGGCACCGCCGCAGTTCCGGACGTCAACGCCGGGGCGCGCGTGGTGCCGGACCTGAACGCGCCGCGCGTGCTGGTGCTGAATGCCTCTTACGAGCCGCTGCACGTCACCAGCACCAAGCGGGCCATCACGCTGCTGCAGTACGGCGTGGCCGAGGTGCTGGAAGACAGCGGCGACGTGATCCGCTCGCCCAGCACCACCCTGACCGTGCCCAGCGTGATCCGCCTGCGCCGTTACGTGCGCCGCCCACGCGTGCATCCGGTGCCGTTCAACCGCCGCAACGTCCTGCGCCGCGACACCTTCACCTGCCAGTACTGCGGCGCCTCCGAGGAACTGACCATGGACCACGTGTTGCCCCGTTCGCGCGGTGGGCGGCACAACTGGGACAACGTGGTCACCGCCTGCCGCGCCTGCAACCAGCGCAAGGGGGACCGCACCCCCGACGAGGCCGCCATGCCGCTGCGGACCCGTCCGCACGCCCCCACCTTCGGCGTCTACGCGCACGGCCAGTTCGCCCACTGGCAGCCGGAGTGGGCCAACTACATCCGCTGAGCTGAGGGCTGAACGCGGCGGGCAGAAGGGCGCACCGCGAGGTACGGGAGCCAGCCGCAGACGCGCGGGTGGCCTCCATTCATTAGACTGCGGCCCATGAACCGCGAACAGGCCTACACGCTCATGCTGGAACACACCCCGTCGGCGTCGTTGCGGCGGCACATGCTGAACGTGGAGGCCGCCATGCGCTGGTACGCCCGCCACTGGGGCGAGGACGAGGAACAGTACGCCGTGACCGGGCTGCTGCACGACTTCGACTACGAGTTGCATCCCGAAGAACATCCGACGTGGGGGGTACAGTACCTGCGGCAGAACACCGACACTTCCCCCGAGGTGCTGGACGCGATCATGGGCCACGCGGCCTACACGGGCACGCCGCGCACCACCCGGCTGGCACAGACGCTGTTCGCGGTGGACGAACTGACCGGACTGGTGCAGGCGGCGGCGCTGGTCCGCCCGGACGGCGACGTGCGGCAGGTGGAGCTAAAAAGCCTGAAAAAGCGCTTCAAGAACCGGGCCTTCGCGGCGGGCGTCAACCGGGAAGAGGTGCAGCAGGGCGCGCAGGAACTGGACGTGGACCTCGACGAGCACATGGCCCATGTCCTGACGGCCATGCGGGAGATGGACTCCGCGCCGGTGTGATACGGACTCCGATTGAAAGGTGTTGAAAACACCTGGAAATCCGAGCAAAGCGAGGAGGAGAAAGACGGGTTCCGGACGTGGAGTGTAGAGATCGGAGCTGTCCCGATCTCTACACGAAACAAACGGAATCCGTATGACACGGCGGTCCAGGGCACGGCGAAGGCCCTCTGCCGGGGCGAGAGGGCCTTCGCCCCTGGGTCTGGGTGCAGTTTCGTTACACGCGCGGCGGGAAGCGCACGAAGGTCAACCAGAAGTCCTCGAAGGCGCGGATGGCGTGCAAAAAGTTCTCGAAGCCCACCGGCTTGACCATGTAGCCGCTGGCGTGGCGTTCGTAGGAGTGGCGCACGTCGTCGTCGGCCTGGCTGGTGGTCAGCATCAGGACCGGAATGCTGCCCAGCGCCGGGTCGGCCTTGATCTCGCGCAGCACTTCCAGGCCGTTCTTGCGCGGCATGTTGATGTCCAGCAGAATCAGGTCCGGACGCGGGGCATCGGCATATTCGCCCTCGCTCCGCAGGAAACGCAGGGCCTCCACGCCGTCGCGCGCCACATGCAGCCGGTTGGGCACGCGGGCTTCCTCGAAGGCTTCCAGGGTCAGCAGGATGTCGGGTTCGCTGTCCTCGACGAGAAGGATCTCGACCTGGCGCATGGCGGGCGGGTGCAGGGGGGTGTCAGGCATGGTGGGGTTCTGGGGGTACCGGGGTGGAGGGGGAGGACTCTTCGGGGGCGGCAGGCAGGGTGAAGTGAAAGGTGCTGCCGTGGTCCGGGGCGGGCAACGGCACGGATTCCAGCCACAGCGTTCCCCCGTGATGCTCGACAATCTTACGACAGATGGCCAGCCCCATTCCGTTTCCGGCGTAATCCTCGCGGCGGTGCAGGCGCTGAAAGATATCAAAGACCCGCTCCTGGTACTCCGGCGCGATGCCGATGCCGTTGTCGCGCACCGTGATGTGGATCAGGTCACCCTCGCGGCGCGACTGGACCTGCACGCGCGCGGGCTGTCCGGGGGCGGTGAATTTCAGGCCGTTGCCCACCAGATTGGTCAGCAGCGGCGCGATCAGCGGGGCGTGGGCCAGCACGGTGTGGGGGGTCTCCCACGTCAGGCTGGCCCGGTCCCCCGGCGTGCCGTCGCCCTGCAGGGCCGCCTCCACGCTGTGGACCGCCGCCTGCATGGCCGCGTCCAGCGCCAGCGGCGCGGGCGCGCTCTCGCCCCGGCCCACCCGCGAGAATTCCAGCAGGTCCTGGATCAGGCCGCGCATACGCCCCACCGCGTCCTGCATAAAGCCCAGGTACAGGCCGGCGCGCTCGTCGAGCTGGCCCTCGTAGCGCCGGCCCAGCAGCTCGGCGTAGCTGCCCAGCGTCCGCAGCGGCTCCTGCAGGTCATGGCTGGCGATGTACGCGAACTGTTCCAGATCGGTGTTGCTGCGCTCCAGCTCCGCGATGGCCTCCTGCAGCTGGGTCTGGACGCGCAGGCGTTCGGTGGTGTCCTGCACCATCAGCACCGCGCCTGTGATCTGCCCGGTGCCCGAGTGCATCGGCGTGACCACGCACGACACCGGCACCGGATGGCCCTGGGCGTGCCACAGCACGTCGTGTTCCAGGCGGCGGGTCTGGCCGTCTTGCAGGGTCTGGTGGATGGGACACTCGGTCACCGGGTACGGCGTGCCGTCGGGGTGACTGTGGTGGATCAGCGCGTGCTGATGGCTGCCGATCAGGCGCTCGACGCTGTATCCCAGCAGCCGCGCCGCCGCCGGATTGGCGAAGGTGGTGCGGCCCGAGGCGTCCAGCCCGAACACGCCCTCGCCCGCCGCCGTCAGCAGCAGCGTGGAAAAGCGCGTGACGTCGGCCAGCTCCTGGGTGCGGACCGCCACGCGGCCCTCCAGCTGGGCATTCAGCGCCTTCAGGGCGGCCTCGGCCTCGCGCACGGCGCTGATGTCGGTGTAGGTGCCCACCCATTCGCGCACGCTGCCGTCCTCGCCGCGCAGCGGCACCGCGCGGATCTGCATGGGCACGTACACGCCGTCGGCGCGGCGCAGGCGGTGTTCGATGGTGTAGGCCTGCCCACTGTCCAGAATTTCGGCCCAGGCCCGCAGCGTCGGCTCCCGGTCTTCCGGATGAATGGCCTCGACGGCGGCCTCGGGGTTCAGGTACTGCGCTGGGGCCTGGCCGGTGAACGCTTCCCAGTCGTGTTGACGGCCAGCAAAGTGGCCCTGCGCGTCCGCC
Organism: Deinococcus radiopugnans ATCC 19172; assembly: GCF_006335125.1. Taxonomy (NCBI): domain Bacteria; kingdom Thermotogati; phylum Deinococcota; class Deinococci; order Deinococcales; family Deinococcaceae; genus Deinococcus; species Deinococcus radiopugnans. The sequence goes on along the minus strand of NZ_VDMO01000014.1, from coordinate 38,253 downwards.
GTGAACACGATCTGCGCGGTGGCCTCCACCAGCGAGCGGAAGCGCTGCTCGCTGCGGCGCAGCTCCTCGCGGGTGTGTCGCCGCTCGGTCACGTCGGCGAACACGGTGGTGACCTGGGCGGGGCGGTCCATGCCCGGCGCGCGGCGCGGAATGGCGGTGACCTCCAGCCAGCGCCATTCTCCGGTGGCCGGGTGGAACACGCCCATCGGCACCTCCAGCTGCGCCTGCCCGGTCTGTAGCGCCTGGACCGACGGATGGGTGGTGCCAGGAAACGCCGAACCGTCGGGGTGGACGGCCTGCCAGCGCGGGTCCAGCGAATCGCGCCCGCTGAGCTGTTCGGGGCTGAGGCCCAGGATGGCCGGGGCCGAGGCATTGGCGTGCAGAATCCGGGTGTCTGACCCCTGCACGGTCATGCCCAGGCCCAGGCTGTCCATGATCTCCAGCGCCACTTCCAGCGGGTCGTGCGACTCCCGGAAATGCAGCAGCGCCGCCCCTGGCCCGGCGGGGGTGACGGTGGCCAGCGCGGGGGCCACCGCGCCGGGCATGGTGACCGACAGCCGGGAGGCCTCTCCGCGCAGCGCCAGGGCGGTGGCGCCGCGCAGCGCCTGGGCGGCTTCCGGCAGAAACAGGGCGGTCCAGTTGTGCGGCTGGCCGTCTGCGGCCCCCAGACGCTCGTGCGCGGCGGCGTTCAGCGTGAACTGGCCGTCCGCCCGCACCCACACCGTGGGGTCGGGCAGGGCCGACAGCAGGGCGGCGGCCTCGGCCCCGACAAAGGGGGCAGCGGCGGATGGGGTCTCGGCGGGCAGGTCGGGCACGTCGGTCGGGGCGCTCACGTCAGGCAAGACGGCTCAGCCGCGCAGGGCATAGCCGACGCCGCGCACCGTTCGCAGCAGGCCGTAGCCGTCCAGATCGCGCAATTTGGCCCGCAGGTTCGCCATGTGCACGTCCACCACGTTGCTGCCCTCGGGCAGGCGGCCCTGCCAGATCTCCTGGCCGATCTCCTGGCGCGAGTACACCCGGCCCGGCTGCCGGATCAGGAGTGCCAGGATGTCGAATTCCTTGGGCGACAGCCGCAGTTCCTCGGCCTTGTAGGTGACCAGCCGCTTTTGCGGATCGAGGGTCAGGTCGCCCATGCTCAGGCTCTCGGTGGTGCGCTGGCGCAGCTGCACCTTGACGCGGGCCAGCAGCTCGTCGGGGTGAAAGGGCTTGATCAGGTAATCGTCGGCGCCCAGGCCGAGGAGGCGCACCTTCTCGTCTACGGTGTCGCGGGCGGTCAGCACGATGATCGGCACGGCGCTGTTCTTGCGCAGGCGCTGAACCACATCGCCGCCGTCGAAGTCAGGCAGGCCCAGGTCCAGCAGAATCAGCGCGGGGTGGTCTTCACGGGCCTTGATCAGGCCGTTCATGGCCGAATCGGCATGCTCGACCTCGAACCCGGCGTCGGTCAGGTCCATTTTCAGGACGTTGGCGATGTCCAGGTCATCTTCGATGATCAGAATGCAAGGGGAGGTCACGCCCTCATGATACGCCCTTACGCCGTTTGAGGACGCGGCCAATGGGCGGGGCGTACTGGGGGCACCGCCGCCCGTGCGCGTGCCTCACCGCCTGACGTGCTAGCCTGCTGACATCGCGCCATGAGTTCGGCTTGCCAAAGCTGGGAACGGGCGACACAACCGCAGCAGTTCAGAAACACCCTTCCTGACTGCCTCCAGGCCGCATTTCTTGGGCCACCGCTGCATTCAGAGCATCTGGCCCCCATGACGGGCCACGCAACACGGAGATTTCCAAATGACCCACACAGACGACACCAAGACCCCCCACCTGGAAGTGATTCCGCTTGGTGGGATGGGCGAGATCGGCAAGAACATCACCGCCTACCGCTACGAGGACGAGATTATGGTGGTCGACGCCGGACTGGCCTTCCCCGATTCGCACCAGATGGGCATCGACCTGATCATCCCGCGGATTGACTATCTGCAGCAGAACGCTGGCATGATCCGCGGCTGGATCCTGACCCACGGTCATGAGGACCACATCGGGGGGTTGCCCTACATCTTGCCCCGCCTGCCCAAGGTGCCGGTGTACGGCGCGCCGCTGACGCTGGGGCTGGTACGCGAGAAGCTCTCGGAATTCGGCATCAAGGATCACGAGACCGACCTGCGCGAGGTGGATCTGAACGCCAGGTTCAAGATCGGCAAGCACTTCGAGATCGAGTACTTCCGCATGACCCACTCGATTCCCGACAACGCCGGGTACATCCTGACCACGCCGGCCGGCCGCGTGCTGCACACTGGGGACTTCAAGCTGGACGAGCACCCCGCCGACGGGCAGCTGAGTGACCTGGGCCGCATTGAGCAGGCCGGGAAGGACGGCGTGCTGCTCCTCATCAGCGACTCCACCAACGCCGAGCGTCCGGGCCGCACCCCCAGCGAGGCCGAGATCGCCGTGAATCTGGAAGACGTGATTGCCAACTGCAAGGGCCGGGTGTTCCTGACCACCTTCGCCTCGCAGGTCAACCGCATCCAGAACATCCTGAACATCGCCCACCGCCAGAGCCGCCGCGTGATCATGGAAGGCCGCAGCATGCTGAAATACGCGCAGGTGGCGCAGGCGGTGGGCCACATGAATGCCCCCGATCCCTTCCTGACCAACGATGAAGTGGGCGGCATGCAGGACCAGCAGGTGCTGTACATCTGCACCGGGTCACAGGGCCAGCCCATGAGCGTGCTGTCGCGGCTGGCCTTCGGCAACCACGCCAAGATCGCCCTGCGCCGCGGCGACAGCGTGATCCTGTCCAGCAACCCGATTCCCGGCAACGAGGAAGCCGTTAATCTGGTCATCAACCGCCTGTACGAGATCGGCGTGGACGTGTACTACCCGCCCGCGTACCGGATTCACGCCTCCGGTCACGGCAGTCAGGAAGAGCTGGCCACCGTGCTGAATCTGGCGCGGCCCAAATTCTTCCTGCCCTGGCACGGCGAACCCCGCCACCAGATCAACCACGCCAAGCTGGCCCAGACCCTGCCGCGCCCGCCCAAGCGCACGCTGATCGCCAAGAACGGCGACGTGATCCGCCTGAGCGCCGACGAGTTCAAGGTCACCGGCACCGTGCCCGCCGGGGCGGTGTACGTGGACGGCCTGGGTGTAGGCGACATCGGCGACGACGTGCTGCTGGACCGCGTGAACATGAGCCAGGAGGGCATCCTGATCATGACCGCCGTGCTGCACCCCACGCCGCATGTGGAAGTCGTCTCGCGCGGCTTCGTGCGCGCCAACCGCGATCTGGACAACCAGATCCGCAAGGTGGCCCTGGACGCCATCGAGCAGGGCACGCGCGAGAAGAAGCGCCTGGAAGACGTGCGCGACGATATGTACGGGGCCGTCCGGCGGTTCGTGCGGAAGGTGACGGGCCGCAATCCGGTCTTGATTCCGATGATCGTGGACTGAAGGAGAATCACATAAGGGCGAGGCTGGATTTGATTCCGCCTCGCCTTTTTATATTGACATGAGGCCAGAGATCACTGGAGAAAGAACGCGATATCGGTTTCGTACTCTGCGGGATTCGGCGTGTCTGGAACGCTTTTGACGTAGAACTCTGCCGTCACCCCTGTGATGCTCAGGCCACGTCGCAACGCCTCTTCCACCACCACCGAGTAGGCGGCCCCAGTTCTATCGTAAGGGCCTACAAACCGCCCGATGAAGGCCTTTTCACCTCCGAACGTCCTCACCTCGATTCGCCCCTCGGGTTTTACCCGACCCGTGACGGGCAGGCAGACCTCCACCAGACTCCCCCCTTCATGGTCGTCGTTGTGATGCACGAAGAAGCTCGGTGAGTCGCTCGTGTAGCCCTGGGCCTTCTTGTAGCGCATCAGCTCCTGCAAGGCTTCGGGGATCACCTTGTAATGTGGCGGCTGGAGACGGGTGGAGATGGTCAGGGTCTGAACGACGGGAAGCTGTTCTATCCGGTAGTTCATGGAAACCTCCTGAAGGGAACGGTGCAGGTGCGTGATGGCCTGCTGGCGGTGTTCAATCTCGACCTTCAAACGTTGTTCATGACGAAGCAAGACCTCCCTGACGCGGTCAGGCTGATGCATCAGCTGCCGAATGTCGTCGAGCGGCATGCCCAGTTGTCGCCAGCGCCGCACGTTGACGGCCCGCTGAACCTGAGAGACGCCGTAATACCTGTACCCGGTGGCTTCGTCGATCGATTCAGGACGGAGCAGGCCGATCTCGTCGTAATACCTCAGGGTCTTTGGGGACAGGCCCGTGAGTACAGCAAAGCGGGAGATGATCAGCTGACCTTGCATATCGGAACCCTAAGCGTTCCAGCAGCAGGAAAGTCAAGGGCTGGCCGGGGATGGAGCTGCCCCCGGATGCCCTCCCTCTGCTCTTCCACACCCCCGCTTGCACGTCCACGCGCTGCCGTTCCGCCTCGCGGCGGCCAGGAGGCCGACTGGGAAGAGCGCGCCACACGCCGCACGGTGCAGCGGCATACTTGCCCTATGCGGATCTCGAAGGGAGGCCAGGAGCTGCCCCAGACACGCCTGGCCTTCCTGCTGACCCTGCTCCTGCGAGGCGTTCTCTACGGTCTGGGCGCGTCTGCTCTGGCCGCCCTGTATGCCTCTTCCGTCAGCCAGCGGGGCTGGGACGGCATGGTCTCGGCGCTGAATGTTGCAGGCACCGGGCTGTGGGTGATGGCGGGAATCTTCGTGTGGGGGGCCTTCCAGAGCCAGGGACAGGAGGCGGGCGACAGGGCGCGTGTGGGGCAGGGCACGCCCGCCGTGGCGCTGCCTTTCAAGGACGTGCTCCTCGCCCTGATCGCCGGAAGCGTCTGCTTTGGGCTGATCTGGGTGGGCAACGTGCTGGGCGCTTCCAGAGGCTAGCCCACCCCCGCATTCCCCACGTTTCCCCGCCGCATCCGCCCTATAATCGCGCGCATGGGCATCATTCCTTACGTGATCGAGCAGACCGGGCGCGGCGAGCGCAGCTATGACATCTACTCGCGCCTGCTGAAAGACCGGATTATCTTCGTGGGGACGCCGATTGAATCCCAGATGGCCAACAGCATCGTGGCGCAGCTGTTGCTGCTGGACAGCCAGAACCCCGAGCAGGAAATCCAGATGTACATCAACTGCCCCGGCGGCGAGGTCTACGCCGGACTGGCGATCTACGACACCATGCGCTACATCAAGGCGCCCGTGTCCACCATCTGCGTCGGCATCGCCATGAGCATGGGCAGCGTGCTGCTGATGGCCGGGGACAAGGGCAAGCGCATGGCCCTGCCCAACAGCCGGATCATGATCCACCAGGGTTCGGCGGGCTTCCGGGGCAACACCCCCGATCTGGAGGTGCAGGCCAAGGAAGTGCTGCACCTGCGCGACCGTCTGGTCAGCATCTACAACAAGCACACCGATCTGCCGCACGACAAGCTGCTGCGCGACATGGAGCGCGACTACTTCATGTCCGCCGAGGAAGCCAAGCAGTACGGCCTGATCGACAGCGTGATCGAGAACACCCGTCAGATCGAGGAGGTGGGCGTATGACCACGAAAGCCGGAAGTGGGGATCGCTGCTCGTTCTGCGGGCGGCAGCACCCCCAGATCGCGCAACTGATCGAGGCGCCGGGCCGCGCGGCCTTTATCTGCAACGAATGCACCGACCGCGCCGCCGAACTGGTCAAGCAGAACAAGAAGGCGGGCAGCGAGTTCGTGCTGGAGGAACTGCCCAGTCCCAAGGAGATCAAGGCGTACCTGGACGAGTTCGTGATCGGTCAGGATGAGGCCAAAAAGGCGCTGGCGGTGGCGGTGGTCAGCCATTACCAGCGGCTGGCGCACCCGGACGTGAACCTGCAGAAGAGCAACATCCTGCTCGTCGGCCCCACCGGGACGGGCAAGACGCTGCTGGCGCAGTCGCTGGCCGAGATGCTGGAGGTGCCGTTCGCCATCGCCGACGCCACCACCCTCACCGAGGCCGGGTACGTGGGCGACGACGTGGAGAACGTGATCGTGCGCCTGCTTCAGGCCGCTGAGTATGACGTTTCCGCGGCCGAGCGCGGCATCATCTACATCGACGAGATCGACAAGATCGCCCGCAAGTCCGAGGGCACCAGCATCACCCGCGACGTGTCCGGCGAGGGCGTGCAGCAGGCGCTGCTGAAGATCATCGAGGGCACCGTGGCCCAGGTGCCGCCGCAGGGGGGCCGCAAGCACCCGCAGCAGGAGCTGGTGCAGGTCAACACCAAGAACATCCTGTTCATTGTGGGCGGGGCCTTCGAGAGCATGTCCGAGATCGCCCGCGCCCGCACCAACGTGCGCGCGGTGGGCTTCGGCGCCGAACACAAGGGCGAGGAGAAGGCCGAGTTGCGCTTCCTGCCCGAGGATCTGGTCAAGTACGGCCTGATTCCCGAGTTCGTGGGCCGCCTGCCGCTGGTGGTGCAGCTGCAGGATCTGGACGAGGCCGCCCTGATCCGCATCCTGACCGAGCCGCAGGGCGCGATCATCCGGCAGTATCAGGCGCTGTTCGGCTTTCAGGACGTGGATCTGAGCTTCACCGAATCTGCCCTGCGGGAAGTCGCCCACCGCGCCAAGGAGCGCAAGACCGGGGCGCGCGGCCTGCGGGCGGTCTTGGAAAAGGCCATGACCGACCTGCTGTTCGAGTTGCCTGCTCCGGGGCTGAAGGAGCTGCGCTTCGACGGCGAACACATCGACGCCCCACTCCAATTGCTTGAGTCTAAGGGACTCAAGAAGTCTGCGTAAAAGGCAACCGAGCTTACAGCATCCCCGCGCGGTGACTCCTAGAATTCTGGGACACCCTGCGGGGGTGTCGTTTTCATTCATGTCCCCGCGTTAGACTGATCTATTCAACTGTCCCCGCCCCGGCGGAGCACAGTCCCAAGGAGCAAAGATGATCTGGGAACTTCCCGTAGTTGCACTGAGAAACATCGTGATCCTGCCCGGCGTCACCATGAACGTGGACGTGGGCCGTCCCAAGAGCAAGCGCGCCGTGGACGAGGCGCAGGCCTCGGACCGCCGCGTGCTGCTGCTGACCCAGCGCGACGCCCGCACCGACGATCCCACCAAGGCCGAGTTGTACGACATGGGCGTGCTGGCCGTGGTCAAGCAGGTGGTGCGCATGCCCGACAACACCTATCAGGTGCTGATTGAGGCCCAGGAACGCGCCGCCGTGCAGGACGAGGTGCCTGCCGCCTACATGCGCGTGCGCGCCGAGACGCAGCCCACCCCCGACGACGACAGCCGTGAGGTCGTGGTGCTGACCACCGAGGTCAAGTCGGCCTTCGAGGAGTACCAGCGCCAGAACAAGAACCTGCGCCTGGACAACTACCAGATCGAAGGCATGAAGGCCCTGACCGACGGCGGCGCGCTGGCCGATCAGGTGGCCCACCACGCCACCTGGACGCCCGAGGAAAAGCAGGAAATCCTGGAGGCCGTGGGCTTACGCGCCCGCCTGGAAGCCACCCTCAAGTTCCTGACCCGCGACACCGAGCGCTTCAATATGGACAAGAAGATCGCCGGACGCGTCAAGGAGCAGATGGACGCCAACCAGCGCGAATATTACCTGCGCGAGCAGATGAAGGCCATCGGCAAGGAACTGGGCGGCGGCGAGGACGGCCCGGCCGAAGTCGAGGCGCTGCGCGAGAAGATCGAGGAAGCGGGCATGCCCGAGTCGGTCAAGGAAAAGGCCCTCAAGGAACTGCAGCGCCTGGAACGCACCCCCGGCGGCAGCCCCGAAAGTACTGTGGTTCGCAACTACATCGACTGGCTGGTGGACGTGCCGTGGAGCAAGCGCGACGAGGAAGTGCTGGACATCGCCCGCACGCGCAGCATCCTCGACGATGACCACTACGCCCTCGACGACGTGAAAGACCGCATTCTGGAATTCCTGGCCGTGCGCCAGCTGACCCAGAAGGACGGCGAGACCGAGGAGCAGCGCAAGGAACGCACCGCCGAGGAGCGCACCGACGACGCCGAACTGCGCGCCCCGATCCTGTGCCTGGTCGGCCCTCCCGGCGTGGGCAAGACCTCGCTGGGCAAGAGCATCGCCCGCAGCCTGAACCGCAAGTTCGTCCGCATGAGCCTGGGCGGCGTGCGCGACGAGTCGGAGGTGCGCGGCCACCGCCGCACCTACATCGGCTCGATGCCGGGGCGGATCATCCAGTCGATGAAGAACGCGGGCGTGACCAACCCGGTGATCCTGCTGGACGAGATCGATAAGATGAGCAGCGACTGGCGCGGCGATCCCAGCAGTGCCATGCTGGAAGTCCTCGACCCCGAGCAGAACCACACTTTCCAGGACCACTATCTGGAAGTCCCCTACGACCTGTCGCAGGTGATGTTCATCACCACCGCCAACACGCTGCAGACCATTCCCCGCCCGCTGCTGGACCGCATGGAAGTGATCCAGATTCCCGGCTACACGCAGGTGGAGAAGGTGGAGATCGCCCGCCGTTACCGTGTGCCGCGCCAGATCAAGAGCCACGGGCTGCTGGGCAAGCTGGAGATCACCGACGGGGCGCTGAACCGCATTGTCGAGGAATACACCGCCGAGAGCGGCGTGCGCAACCTGGACCGTCAGATCAGCAAGCTGGCGCGCAAGGCCGCCCGTCAGTTGTTGGAACAGCCCTGGGAGGGCGTGAAGGTCATCGACGCCCCGCAGGTTTCCGACTACCTGGGCGTGCCGCTGCACCGCCCCGACAAGATGGAGAAGGAACCGCAGGTGGGCGTGGCGCAGGGGCTGGCCTGGACGAGTGTGGGCGGCACCATGTTGCTGGTGGAGGCCCTGGCCACCCCCGGCAGCGGCAAGATCAGCATGACCGGCAGCCTGGGTGACGTGATGAAGGAAAGCGTGGGGGCCGCCGTGGCCTACCTGCGTGCCCACGCCGCCGAGTACGGCGCGGACCCCGACTTCCACAAGACCATGGACCTGCACGTCCACTTCCCCGACGGCGCGACGCCCAAGGACGGCCCCAGCGCGGGCATCACGATTGCCACCGCCGTGATCAGCGCGATCACCGGCCGCCCGGTGCGCATGGACGTGGCGATGACCGGCGAGATCAGCCTCAGGGGCCGGGTGCTGCCCATCGGCGGCCTCAAGGAAAAGCTGCTGGCCGCTCACCAGGGCGGGATCCGTGAAGTGATCTTCCCCAAGGACAACGAACCCAACCTGCAGGACGTGCCCGACAGCATCCGGGGCGACCTGAAGCTGCACCCCGCCGAGCGCGTGGGCGACGTGCTGAACCTGCTGCTGCTGCCCAAGCCCGAAGGCACCCAGCCCACCATGCCCCTCAGCACCGGCAAGAGCGTGACGCAGCCGGGCGCGTAACCCCAGAGAAGAGAAGCCGCCCCGCCAGTTCATCGGCGGGGCGGCTTTTTGGGGCCTGGAAGCGGACGGTCAGCGTTTGCCCCGGCCGTAGCTGGCGGGGCCGCCGTAGCCTGTTTCGGGGGTGGTGGTGGCTGCCGCCCGCCCCGTTTCCCCCCAGCCGGTGGCCTTGGTGGACCCCGCAGCTGGAGAAGTGGCCGGCGAAGGCGTGTAACTGGCCTGCGGCTGATTTCCGGCGGCGGCCCCCCCGGCGTCGTTGGCCAGCCGCGCAAATTCCTTGGGATCGACCGCGCGCGAGGCCCCCACGTCGAAGCTGATCATGCGGCGGCGGTACAGGTTCGCCAGAAAGGCGTCCATGGTGACCATGCCCTCGCGTGCGCCGGTCTGCATGACGCTGGTGATCTGATACGTCTTGCCCTCGCGGATCAGGGCGCGCACGGCGGGGTTGGCGATCAGCAGCTCGTAGGCCAGGATGCGGCCCTGCCCGTCCAGTCGCGGCAGCAGCTGCTGGGTCATCACGGCCACCAGGTTGTTGGCGAGCTGCACCCGGATCTGCTCCTGCTGCTCTTCCGGGAACACGTCCACGATGCGGTCAATCGATTCCGGGGCGCTGTTGGTGTGCAGCGTGCCCATCACCAGGTGCCCGGTCTCGGCGGCGGTGACGGCGGCCTTGATCGTCTCGTGGTCGCGCATTTCGCCCACCAGAATCACGTCGGGGGCCTGACGCAGCACCGCGCGCAGGGCGTTCTCGAAGCTCATGGTGTCGGAGCCGACCTCGCGCTGGTTGATGATGCTCTGCTTGTGCGCGTGCATGAACTCGATAGGGTCCTCGATGGTCATGATGTGCATCTTCTTGGTGGAGTTGATGTGGTCCAGCATGGCCGCCAGCGTGGTGCTCTTGCCCGATCCGGTCGGCCCGGTGACCAGCACCAGTCCGCGCGGCGCGCCTGCGATATCGACAACCGTCTGCGGCAGGCCCATCTCGGCGGCGCTCTTGATCTTGGTGGGGATCAATCGCATCACGCCGCCCACGTTGCCGCGCTGCATAAAGCAGTTCACGCGGAAGCGGGCGCGGTCCCCCAGGGCAAAACTGAAGTCCAGCTCGCGGCGTTCCTCGAAGGTTCGCTGCTGCTTCTCGTTCATCATCGAGTACATCAGCTTGCGCGTCTCGGTGGGCACCAGATCGGCGAACCCCTGCGGGCCGTACACGCCGTCGATCTTGAACTGCGGGGCCATGCCCACGGTCAGGATCACGTCGGACGCGCCCTTCTCGGCGGCGATTCGCAGGATGTCGGTGATGTCGGCGGAGGGCTGGGTCATGGGGAAGTACCTCGGAGGGGATGGTGGGCGACAGGGGAGGGGAGACAGTGGGCAGGACAGGGGAGGTGGCGGCCCTAGTTGCTGGTGACGGCCAGCACCTCTTCCAGCGTGGTCTGGCCCTTGAGGGCCTTCTCGATGCCGTCGTTGCGCAGGGTCCGCATGTCGCTGCGTTCCAGGGCGACGTCGCGGATCTCCGTGGCCGACCGGCCCGAGCCGATGGCGACGCGCAGCAGCTCGTCCACCACCATCAGCTCATGGATGCCCATGCGGCCCTTGTAGCCGGTGCCGCCGCAGCGCGCGCAGCCCGCGCCGCGCATCAGGGTGGCCCCGCGCACGTCGCGCTCGGTGATGCCCAGGCGGCGCAGCACGTCCGGGTCGGCGTTGGTGGGGGCCTTGCAGTCGGGACAGACCCGGCGGACCAGCCGCTGCGCCAGCACGCCCACCACCGAGGCGCTGATGTTGAACGGCTCCACGCCCATCTCCTCCAGGCGCACGATGGCGCCGGGCGCGTCGTTGGTGTGCAGCGTCGCCAGCACCAGGTGCCCGGTCAGGGCCGCTTCCACGGCGATCTTGGCCGTCTCGGTGTCCCGGATTTCCCCCACGAAGATGATGTCGGGGTCCTGGCGCAGGAAGGCCCTCAGCGCGCGGGCAAACGTCAGGCCCGCCACCGGGTTGACCTGCGACTGGATGATGCCGGGAATCTCGTACTCCACCGGGTCCTCGATGGTGGTGGTGTTCTTCTCGGGCTTGGCGATGCGCTTGAGGGTGGAAAAACTGGTGAAGGACTTGCCCGAACCGGTGGGGCCGGTGACCAGGAAAATGCCGTTGGGCTTGTCGATCACGTCCAGGTAGCGCTGGAAGTTGTGGTCGGAAAAGCCCAGTTGCTCGACTTCGGGGATGTTGCTGGCCTTTTGCAGCAGGCGCATCACGGCCTTCTCGCCGTACACCGTGGGCAACGTGGACAGGCGCAGGTCGATGTCGATGCTGCCCTTGCGGAAGCGCACGCGCCCGTCCTGCGGAATGCGGCGCTCGGAGATGTCGAGGTTGCCCATGATCTTGATGCGGGCCAGGATGCTCTGGGCCGCGCCCTTGGGCAGCTCGTTCTGCTCGCGCAGCACGCCGTCCACCCGGTAGCGCACGCGCAGAGCGGATTCGGTCGGCTCGATGTGAATGTCGCTGGCCTCCTGCAGGGCCGCCTCGCGAATCAGGCCGTCCACCACCTTCACGACGGCGTTGTCGTCGAAGTTGGCGTTTGCGTCGACGTCGCCGCCGCGCTTGGAATCCTTCTCGCGCTGCAGCGATTCGGCCTGCAGGCGCTGGTTCAGGTCCGCCATGCCCTGATTGCCGAAGTAGCGCTCGATCAGGCGCACGATGTCCTTCTCGGCCATCACGGCGGGGATGATCTCGCGCCCGGTGATCAGCTTGAGATCGTCCAGCGCAAAGACGTTGCGCGGGTCTTTCATGGCGATGACCAGCGCCTCGCCCTGCAACCTCACCGGCACCACGCCGTAGCGCCGCGCGGTGGGCTCGGGAATCAGCAGCGCCACCTTGGCGTCCGGCGGGTTCTGGACCGGATCGAGGAATTCGTAGCCCAGCTGCGCGGCCAGCGAGCGGGCCAGCATTTCCGGCGACAGCTTGCCCGACTGCACCAGCGTGTCTTCCAGGCGGCCGCCGCCCACGTTCTGCTTTTGCAGGGCGTTGTCAATCTCACTGGCGTCGGCGAAGCCCAGTTCCAGGATCACCTCGCCCAGCGGCTTGACCTTGCCCTGGCGGGCCTGGACCTGCAGCGCCTCACGCAGCTGCGTGCGTGACAGCGTGCCCTGCTGGACCATCTGCTCGCCCAGCCGGCCGCGCTGCGGGTAGAAGCGCTCGATCAGCACTTCCAAGTCGTGCGGCCGCGCCAGGATCAGCTGGATGGGCCGCCCGACCAGCGCGGCGATGTCCTCGCGTTTGCGCGGATCGGTGGCCACCACCACCACATGCTCGGCGGTCTCGTCGACCGGCACGGCCGAGAGCCGCAGCGCGTCGGCGCGCAGCATGCTGCCCAGCACGTCCTCGGCCGGCTGGAAGTCACGCGGGTTTTTCAGGTAGATGACGTCGCTCTGCTCGGCCAGCAATTCGTAGAGCTGGTCCTCGCTGATGGCCTGCTGCGCCACCAGGGTGGTCCCCAGCGGCTCGCCGGTCTGCTGCTGGGCGTCCAGGGCCACCTGCAGCTGCGCGTCCGTGATCAGGCCGCGCGTGATCAGCGCCTGACCCAGCTGGCCGCCCGCCACCTCCTCGCCGGCCTCGTCGGGCGTGACCGGCGTCAGACCCAGTTCCGGGTAGTGCAGCGCCACGGCCCACAGCGCCTGCTCGCGCAGCGCCTGATACGGCTCGATGGTCAGGTTGCTGTCGTCTTCCAGCGTTTCCAGCGCCAGGCTGGACAGGGGGTCCACCAGCGCCACGCGCAGGGTGCCGTTTTCCAGCGCAAAGGGAATGGCCTGGAGGTTCAGCGCGGTCTGGGCCGGAATCGCCGCCACCGCCACCGGGTCCGGCGTGATCGCCATCAGGTTGACCAGCGGGATGCCCAGCGCCTCCTCAATGGCCCGCGCAATGCGCTTCTCGCCCACCAGGCCGGTATCGATCAGGATCTCGGCCAGCCGTCCGCCGACTTCAGAGTGACGCACCAGCGCCTTTTGCAGGTCGCCGTCGTTGACGTACCCCTGTTCGAGCAGAATCGCGCCCAGTCGGCGGTCACCGATAGAAAGTGCCATGTCGTCCCTCCTTGCCGTGCAGATCGAAGCGGTTGAGAATAGAAGTGTGTGCCGGGTGGGTGCGCCGGGTCCGGGGTGTCCGGGAGCGCTGGGGCGGCGAACAGGCCTCAGGTTTTCCAGTCATGCCCGTACCTCCGCAGGACCGCGCGTTCGAGTTGCCGCGCCAGCCGCGTGTGCGGCAACGAATTGCTGACCATGGGCCGCACCAGAATGGTGTGCATGCCGCTGAGGTTGCCGCCCAGCACGTCGGTGAACAGCTGATCGCCCACCATGCCCACCTGATGTGCGGGCAGGCCCAGCTCGGCCAGCGCCCGGCGGTACGCGCGGGGATGCGGCTTGCCCGCCAGCCCCACGCCGGAAAAGCCCAGCCGCTCCAGCCAGAACGCGGCGCGGCGGCCCGTGGCGTTGCTCAGCAGGTACAGGCCGATTCCTGAGTCGCGCAGTTCGCGCGCCCAGTGGAACATCCCGGCGGCGGCGGCCTCCTCGTAGCTGCCGTAGGGCACCAGCGTGTTGTCCAGGTCCAGCAGCAGCCCGCGCAGACCGCGCCGCGCCAGGAACTCCGGAGTGATGTCCAGAATATTGTCGATCACGTCGTGGGGGCGCAGCAGGCTCATGCGGACGCCTCTGCGGGCAGACCGATTACGGCCCACATCCGCCCGGTCTTGCCGGCGTCGCGGCGGTACGAGTAGAACTCGGGTTCGGTGGAGCAGCGGCCCGACAGCCAGATGTTGCTGTCCGGCAGGCCCGCCTCCCGCAGCACGGCCCGGTTCGCGCCCGCCAGATCGAGATGGGGCTGCCCGCCCCTCTGGTGAACGAAGTCGCCCAGACCGGCAGCCATAAACTGCGCGGCCACCTCGGCCCCGACGCCGTAACGCTCGCCGCAGATGCCAGGACCGACGGCGGCGCGGATGCGCCCAGGCCGCGCGCCGAGTTCGGTCATCGCCTGAACGGTCTTCTCTGCGATCCGCCCCAGCGTGCCCTTCCAGCCCGCGTGGGCCGCGCCGATCACGCCCGCCGCCGGGTCTTCCAGCAGCAGCGGGTAACAGTCCGCCGTGCCGATGGCCAGCAGCACGCCGGGGGTGGCGCTCACCAGCGCGTCGCCGGACCAGAGGCCGGGGCCAGTCACCACGATCACGTCGGTTCCATGCACCTGATCCAGCCGGGCCACCTGCGCCGCATCAAAGCCCAGGGCGGCGGCCAGACGGCGGCGGTTCTCGGTCACCAGGGGCGCGTCGTCCTCGCGGTCGTCGAGGTTCAGGCCCCGGTAAGCACCGACAGACACGCCGCCGGCACGCGTGGAAAAGGCGTGCGGCGCGGTCAGGTGGGGCGCGTTCAGGAGCATCGGGTGTTCAGTATCGGCTCGCATGTCTCACTGGATTCTGACTGTTTGCTCCCCCATCCGGGGGCATGCAGGGTGCAATCGCGCCGCGTCCGCTTGCACCCGCTCCAACCTCTGTCGGCCCGGCGGCGCTAAAGTCTGCTGTAGATGAGCGTGCAAATTGACCTGAAAGACAAGACGGCCCTGGTGATGGGCGTGGCGAACGGGCGCAGCCTGGGCTGGGCGATTGCCGAGCAACTGCTCTTGGCAGGCTGCCGGGTGGGCTTTTCCTACCAGGGCGAGCGCCTGAAGGGCGAACTGGACAAGCTGCTCTCGGGCCAGGAAGGCGTGTGGACCCAGCAGGCCGACGCCACCTCCGAAGCCGACCTGACGGCCCTGTTCGCCCGCGTGAAAGAGGAATTCGGCAGCCTGGACTATCTGGTCCACGCCATCGCCTACGCGCCGCGCACCGCGATGGAAGGCCGCTTTCTGGACACCACGCCGGAAGACTGGAACACCTCCTTGCAGGTCAGTGCGTACTCGCTGGTGGCGGTGTGCCGCCACGCCGAGCCGCTGTTCCGCGAGGGCAGCAGCGTGGTCAGCCTGACCTACCACGCCTCGCAGCAGGTGGTGCCCAAGTACAACGTGATGGGCGTGGCCAAAGCGGCGCTGGAGGCCGCCACCCGCTACCTGGCCGCCGACTTCGGCTCGCGCGAGATCCGCATCAACACCATCAGCGCCGGGCCGATGCGGACCATTGCCGCCCGCAGCATCCCCGGGTTCGGCGGGCTGTACGACAAGGGCGCACGCAACGCCGCCTTCGGGCGCAACGCGACCTCGCAGGAGGTGGGCAAACTGGCGCTGTTCCTGCTGTGCGATCTGGGCAGCGGCGTGACCGGGCAGACGGTGTACGTGGACGCGGGCCTGAGCATCATGACGGTCAAGGAGGACTGACCAGTCCAGGCCAGGGGGGCGGGGCCAGCGTTCCGTGACGGCGGCCCCGTCACCGTCCCTCTCTGGCCAAGGGCGTACTCTGAACCCATGAGTGCGCCTACTGCTGCCCCGGCTGCCCCGTCGTTCGCCGCCGAAGAACAACAGGACCGTTTCGCCTACAAGTTCGGTCAGGAAGGCATCACCTTCGATGACGTGCTGCTTCAGCCGCGTCATTCCACCGTGCTGCCGCACGAGGTGGACGTGTCGGCCCAGCTGACCCGCCGGGTGCGGCTGAACATCCCCTTCGTCAGCGCGGCGATGGACACCGTGACCGAGACCGGTATGGCGGTGGCGATGGCCCGCGAGGGCGGCATCGGCGTGATCCACAAGAACATGGACATCGACGCGCAGGCCGAGATGGTCCGCAAGGTCAAACGCAGCGAGAGCGGCATGATCGTCGATCCCATCACGCTGCCGCCCCAGGCCACGGTGGGCGAGGCGGACCGGATGATGGGCGAGTACCGCATCAGCGGCGTGCCCATCACCGATCCGGCGGGGAAACTGCTGGGCATCATCACCAACCGCGACATGCGCTTTATCGATGACCTCTCCACCCCGGTGCAGGACGTGATGACCCGCGAGAATCTGGTGACCGTGCCGGTGGGCACGACGCTGGAGCAGGCGCAGGCCATCTTCAAGCGCCACCGCATCGAGAAACTGCTGGTGGTGGACGATCAGAACATGCTGCGCGGATTGATCACCATCAAGGACCTGACCAAGCGCGTCAAGTATCCCAACGCCGCCAAGGACGAGCTGGGCCGCTTGCGCGTCGCGGCGGCCATCGGGGTCAGCGCGGACCTGATGGACCGCAGTGCGGCGCTGGTGGCTGCCGGGGCAGACGTGCTGGTGCTGGACAGCGCCCACGGTCACAGCCAGGGCATCCTGAACGCGCTGTCACGGGTCAAGGACGCCTTCGACGTGGACGTGATCGCGGGCAACGTCGCCACCCGCGCTGGAGCCAGGGACCTGATTCTGGCGGGGGCCGACGCGGTGAAGGTGGGCATCGGCCCCGGCTCGATCTGCACCACCCGCGTCGTGACCGGCGTCGGCGTGCCGCAGATCACCGCCATCTTCGAGGCCAGCGCCGCCGCGATGGAGGCCGGGATTCCGGTGATCGCCGACGGCGGCATCAAGCAGACCGGCGACGTGCCCAAGGCGATTGCGGCGGGCGCGGGCGTGGTCATGATGGGCAGCATGCTGGCCGGCACCGACGAGGCCCCCGGCGAGACCATCCTGCGCGATGGGCGGCGCTACAAGAGCTACCGGGGCATGGGCAGCCTGGGCGCCATGGACCAGGGCAGCAGTGACCGCTACTTCCAGAGCGGCAGCCGCAAGTTTGTTCCCGAAGGCATCGAGGGCATCATCGCCTACCGGGGCACGGCGGGCGAGGTGATCTATCAGTTCGTCGGCGGCCTCAAGAGCAGCATGGGCTACTGCGGCGCGCCGGACCTGCAAGCGCTGCGAGACACGGCCCGGTTCGTGCGGATCACCGGGGCCAGCCTGATCGAGAGCCACCCGCACGGCGTCACCATCACCAAGGAAGCGCCGAACTATGGGGGACGCTAAGCCAGTCCTTCGGGCGCTGGCCGCCCCGCTGCCCGCACAGCTGAGCCGCGAGTGCATCTCCTGCACACCGCCGCAGCATGACCCGGACACCATCTTCTTCACGGAGGGCTGGAAGGTGGTGCTGCACCCCTCGCAGTGTGGGCTGAGCAACGTGCTGCTGGCAACGCGCCGCCACGTTCCCCGCATGGCGGACCTGACCCCCGCCGAGTGGCAGGAGTTTCAGATGGTGACCGCCGCTCTGGAACCCGCGCTGGAACGGGCCTTCGGGGCGGCGCTGATCAACATGGCATACCAGCGCAACTGGGCCTACCGGGTGGCCGAGCCGGACCCGCCGTTCAAAGGCGGCCGGCCCAACCCGCACGTCCACTGGCACCTCACGCCGCGTTACGCGCAGCCGGTTGAGTTTGGCGGCCTGATCTTTGACGATCCCACCTTCGGAGAACCGTTCGAGTGGCGCACAGTGGATGTGCCTGCTCAGATACGCCGCGCCATCATCGAACGCCTGCGGGCACAGCTTGGCGTGGTGCTGGAATAACTGTTGCCAGGACAACAAAAAACCCCACGCAACGGTGGGGTCTTAACTTCTGGGTTGTGGCCTAGAGCAGGTGTCTGAATTGCAGCATCAGAAAAGAAGACTTCTGATGCCTCCATTCTCTCTTTCGGAGCTGTATCAGTCCCAGCTGCTCGTTGAAATTCACTCCTTCTCTGCGAGCTGTGCCAGTCCGTTCGGTCAAAAGGAAACAGCTCTTTTGACAAATGCTCTAGCGGCCGCGCAACAATTTGCTGCCGATCATGCCGGCCAGCCCCACGAGGCCGGCCTTGACCAGCGGGCTGCTGAGCATGCCGCCCTCGCTGAACGCGGCTTCCAGCGGGCTCTTGCCGTCTTCCTGCCGGGGGGCCTGCGCGGTGCGGGCGTAGGCGTCGGCCAGATCGCCCGGATCGTCGTGGTTGACACGCTGGACCGGGTTGGCCGGGCTTTTCACGATAGCGTCCCCCATCTGCTGGCGCTGCTCGGGCGACATGCCGCCGATGTAGTCCTTCAGGATCTGCTGGCGTTCCTCGGGCGAGGCGTTTTGCATGTAGTCCTGAATGTAGGCAGCGGCCTCCTGCGGGCTGACGGTGCCGTCACCGTCGGTGTCGCGGGGATCGATTCTCGCCATCTGTTCGTGCCGGTCTTTCTGGTTGAAAAACATGGTGGACCTCCTGAGGGGGCGTTGAACTTTGTAGCGTTTCCCACGCTACGTGTGCCGGATTGGGCCGGCGTGAGGGGGGCGTTCAGGTTCACTTATCTCCCGTCTCCCAGTCGGCAACGAACGGGACATTTCCGGGCGGAGGGCGGCGATACAGTGCAGCCTATATGCGCTCCCTGGTTCTGATCGGTCACGGCTCCCACCTGAACGGCGAGTCGGCCTCGGCGGTGTACCGCTACGCCGAGATGATTCGCGCCCGCGGCCTGTACGACGAGGTCGTCGAGGGGTATTGGAAAGAGGAGCCCTCGCTGCGGCAGGTG
Organism: Deinococcus radiopugnans ATCC 19172; assembly: GCF_006335125.1. Taxonomy (NCBI): domain Bacteria; kingdom Thermotogati; phylum Deinococcota; class Deinococci; order Deinococcales; family Deinococcaceae; genus Deinococcus; species Deinococcus radiopugnans. Next base: position 19,458 of record NZ_VDMO01000014.1, on the reverse strand, counting down.
CTGAAAACGGTGGCCAGCACGGACGTCACCGTGATTCCCATGTTCATCTCGGAGGGGTATTTCACCGAGACGGTGATCCCCCGTGAGATGGGACTGGGTCACCAGGGGCCGGTGCCGCCCGAGGGCGTGGCCCGCGTGCTGGGTGGGCGCACCGTGCGCTACACCCTGCCTTACGGCGTGCATCCCAGCATGAGCGAAGTGATTCTGGCCCGCGCCCACGAGGCCCTGCCCGACGCCAGTCCCGAAGACACCGCCCTGATCGTGCTGGGCCACGGCACCACCCGCAACGAGAACAGCAACAAGATCGTGTACCAGAACGCCGAGGTGCTGAGGCAGGCCGGACAATTTGCCGAGGTCCACGCCCTGTTTCTGGACGAAGATCCCAAGGTGGGAACGTGGCCCGACGTGGTCAAGGCTCCGCGCGTCGTGGTCGTGCCGTTCTTCGCCTCTGAAGGCTGGCACACGCTGGAAACCATTCCCGAGGACATGGGGCTGGAAGGGGCGGTCACGACGTTCGCGGACAATCCGCACGGCGAGCAGACGGTGTATTACGCCAAGCCGGTGGGCACCCACAGCGCGGTGGCCGACGTGATCCTGCATCTGGCCGAGGAAGCGGCGGGGGCCAGCAGCAGCGACGGCGACACCGAACGCGCCCACGACGCCGCCTGGGCCACCTTCATGGACCGCGCCCGCGAGGGCCTGCGCTTTGGCGAGGTCATGGTGTTTCCCGAAAGCGGCATGTTCGAGCTGCGTCACGCGCTGGACGAGGGGCGGCCCGGCCACGAACTGCACACGCTGGTGACCCCTGAAGGCGTGCGCGATCAGACCCGCCGCGATGAGGGCGGCCATCACCGCCCGGTGCATACCCTGCGAAACATGCCGCGCGGCTGGCGGGCGGTGCTGAATGAGGCGGATCTGGTGCGCGCCGTGCAGTACCTGTACCCCGCCGTGATCGAGGAAACCTACGCCCACAGCTGCCACACGCTGCGCCCCACCCCCTGGGTGACCACCGCCCGCCGCCAGACCGGCATCTACGCCCGCGTCCAGAAGGCCACGCCCGCGCAGGTGGAGGAGGTGGCGGCGGATGTGTGCGGCGGCTGCCTGCGGACCCGTCTGTGGGCCGGGGACAAATTGCCGCAGACCTTTTTCGGCGGCGTGCCCGGCGCGATTCCCTGCGCCGAGGCCTGCACTTTCCTGGTGGCCGAGGTCCGCGAGGAAGTGGCGGGCAAGCGCGGCGGGGGCGGCGGACACATCCACTGAGCGGCCCCCGGCCCACCCGTCTGCCGCCCAACGTCCGATTCCCCTGAACATCCCCGGTGTGGTGCGCTGCCGGGGGTGTTACCCTGGTTTCCGGCCTCCAGGCTCTGGCGGCACATCACCTCTACCCGCGTCCTGTGAGGCGCCCCGGCTGCCACAGCCGTTCAGTCCGCCCTGTGAGGCGGAGATGGAGCAAAGACATGTCAAGTGCCGCGACTTCCGAGCGTCGCCCCGATACCGTGCGGGGGGCGCCGGTTCTACGTTTCTTTTCCAGGAGCGCCAATGACCACAGGTGAGCTGAAGTACGAGGGCAAGGCCAAGCGCGTGTACGCCTCCTCCAATCCCGCCGAGTACACCGTGCAGTACAAGGACGAGGCCACCGCCTTCAACGCCCAGAAACGTGGCGAGTGGGCGGGCAAGGGGGCCACCAACAACGCCATCACCGCCCACCTGTACCCCCTGCTGGAGGCGGCGGGCATTCCCACCCATTTTATCGAGAAACTGTCCGAGACCGAGCAGCGCGTGAAGGCCGTGACCATCATTCCAGTGGAAGTGATCGTGCGGAACGTCGCTGCAGGCAGCTTTGCCAAGAAGCTGGGGCTGGAGGAAGGCACGGCCCTGTCCCGGCCCGTCGTCGAGTACTGCTACAAATCCGACGCGCTGGGCGATCCGCTGATCAACACCGATACGGCCATCGCCCTGGACTGGGCCACCGAACCCGAACTGACGCGCGTGCGCGAGCTGGCGCTGAAAGTGCGCGACTTCCTGACCCCGTTTTTTCTGGAACGCGGTGTGAAGCTCATAGATTTCAAGCTGGAGTTCGGCCGGCTGCCCGACGGCACGGTGATCCTGGCCGACGAGATCAGCCCCGACACCTGCCGCTTCTGGGATGCCCAGAGCGGCGAGAAGATGGACAAAGACCGCTTCCGGCGCGATCTAGGCGGCGTGGAAGATGCATATGCCGAGATGCTGCGGCGCGTGACGCAGGAGGTTTAATTCATGTCCCACGCTTGGCTTTTCAATGAGCTTGCCGCAGCTGGGCGAGAACATCTGGACGCGGAACAAGTGGCAGCCTATGACGCCAAGGCCCAGTTCGATCCCGCGCCAGACCTCGCGCTGCTGAAAGTTCTGGGCCTTTCCCGGACGTCATGGCTGATGGACGTGGGAGGCGGAACAGGCACCTTTGCCCTCCAGGCGGCAAAGGAATGTCAGCAGGTCATTCTGGTTGATCCGTCGCCCGCCATGATGGAGGCCGCCGCGCGAAAAGCACAGGCTGAGGGGATTCAGAACCTCACGCTAATCGAGGATGGATTTCTGAGTTTCGAGGTGAAGCCAGTGGATTTCATCTTTTGCCGCAACGCCCTCCATCATCTCCCCGACTTCTGGAAAGTCCAGGCCCTGATGAGGCTGCGAACCGCCCTGAAGCCGGGCGGCGTCTTGCGTCTGCTGGATCTCGTTTACTCATTCAGTCCGGCGCAAACGGAAGAACGCTTCGCCGCCTGGTTGGGCCATGCGGAAAAGTCCACCCTGGGCGGTTATCCCTGTGCAGAGCTGGAAACGCATATTCGGGAAGAACACAGCACCTTTACCTGGCTGCTGGAACCCATGCTGGAGCGCAGTGGATTTCAGATAGAGCAGGCCACCTCCAGCCCATCGGGCATTTTTGCCGCCTACGTTTGCCGCGCCGTCTAACTTCTTTCCCTGGAGACCCCATGCCCCACTATCAAGCCCGCGTTTACGTCACCCTCAAGCCCAGCATTCTCGATCCGCAGGGGCGCACCGTGGAACGCGCCCTGTCGCATCTGGAACACGACAATGTCAGCGGCGTGCGCGTGGGCAAGCTGATCGAGTTGCGCCTGAGCGGCGAACGTGCCGAAGTCGAGGCCCAGTTGCGCGACATCACCGAGAATGTCCTGAGCAATCCCGTCATGGAAGACGCCCGCTGGGAGCTGGAAGAAGTGGCGCTGGAGCCGGCGTGAGCGTGCCGCAGACCGTGAATCTGCCCGATAAATTCGGCCAGTTCACCGAACAGTGGCAACCGAAGATCGTGGCCGAATTGAACGGTCAGCAGGTCAAGATTGCCCGGATTGCCGGGGAGTTCGAGTGGCACGCCCACGAGCAGGAGGACGAGCTGTTCATGGTGGTTCGGGGCGTGTTACGGCTGAAGTTCCGGGACGGCGAGGCCGTACTCAACGAGGGCGAACTGATCGTTGTGCCGCGCGGTGTGGAACACCTGCCCGTCGCGGAAACCGAGGAAGTCTGGATCATGATGTTCGAGCCTGCCAGCACCCTGAACACCGGCAATGTCACCAGCGAACGCACCGTGGCGGAGTTGCAAAGACTATGAAAACGGCAGTGATTCAATTCCCCGGCTCCAACTGCGACGCCGACGCCCTGCACGCTGCCCGCCTGACCCTGGATTCGGACGCGCAGTTCGTGTGGCACACCGAAGCGGGGCTGCCAAATGGCACTGAACTGGTCTTCGTTCCCGGTGGCTTTTCCTACGGCGATCACCTGCGCAGCGGCGCGATTGCCGCCCGCAGCCCGATTATGGCAGCGGTGAAAGCACACGCCGAACGCGGCGGCTTCGTGCTGGGCGTGTGCAACGGCTTTCAGGTGCTGACCGAGGCGGGGCTGCTGCCCGGCGCGCTGGGCCGCAACCGTGACCTGCACTTTCACTGTGCGCCGGTGCATCTGCGCGTGGAGAACACCGCGACGGCGTTTACCTCGGCCTACCAGAAGGGCCAGACCATTGAAATCCCCATTGCGCACGGCGAGGGCAACTACTACGCCGATGCCGAAACCGTGGCGCGGCTGGAGGGCGAGGGCCGCGTGGTGTTCCGTTACCTGGACAACCCCAACGGCAGCCTCAACGACATCGCCGGAATCGTCAACGAGCGCGGCAACGTGCTGGGCATGATGCCCCACCCGGAGCGGGCCGTAGAGGCGCTATTGGGCGGCGAGGACGGGCGCGGCGTCTTTCAGAGCCTGCAAGGAGCGCTGGTCAAATGATGGGTCTTCAGGAGTTCCTGGCCGACAACTACCGCACCGAACTCGCCGCCTTCCGCGCGGTGCTGGCCGGCATCCCGGAAGACGCGTTTGGCGTTGATCGCCTGGGCCACAGCCCCGCGTGGCACGCGCTGCACATTGCCGACTGGCTGCGGCTGACGGTGCTGGGTGACCGGACGGCCAACTACCACTACCTGGGCTGGGAGGACAAGGCCTGGGCGCAGGCCATGAAAACGGACGCTGCCCCTGTGCGGGAGGACGCCTCCAAAGCCGACATTCTGGCGCGGCTGGAGATGGTGGGGGCGCAAGCTGTGGCTTACCTGCAAAACGCCAGCGACGCCGATATGGAGGGCATGACCTTTTCGCCCAGCGCCCCAGGCGGCGAACGCCCGCGCCTGGCTGCCGTGGGACTGCACCTGCGGCATGTGGCCTATCACCGGGGCCAAGTGGTGCTGGGGCAGAAGGCTTGAACTATACTATCAACTTCTTGCAGTATGATAAGTTGATAGTATGACGCTGAAGCTGAATCTCGGAAGCTATCTGGAGCAGCACAACATCACTGCCTACCGTCTGGTCAAAGAGGTGGAGGGACGGGTTGCGCCGAATACAGTCTATGCGCTGGCTCGGCGTCCGGCACAGCGTATTGACCTCACGACGGTTGGGGTGCTGATGAAAGCGTTGGAACAGTTGACCGGGAAGAAAGTGGAGTTTGCGGAGATGCTGGAAGATAAGCCCTCCCCACTCGCCCATTTGCAGGTAGCGGATGAAGCGCCTGTCTACGATCCCAGTAAAGCGAAAAAGTTCCAGTACAGCGGGCGGGCCGTGTCTATTGAGGGCGGGCCAACCGTGGAGCAGATCATTGCCGAAGGCCGGGGCAGGCAGCTTCCTTGAGCGTTCTCTATCTGGATTCCAGCGCCCTTGCCAAGCTCTATCTGCGCGAGGACGAGGCGAAGCGCCAGCAGGTTATAGCGCTGGCCGACAATGCCGATGAGGTGGCGAGTTCTGCCATTGCTTTTGCCGAAGTTGCCAGCGCCTTCGCCCGCAATTTCCATCAGGGCCGCGTGAGTGAGGCCGATTACCAGGAGCACTTCACCGATTTCGAACGGGACTGGCAATCCGTGACCCAGATCGCCGTCGTGAACTCCGTGTCCACGCGCGCCAGCCAGCTTCTCAAAGCCCACGCTGGTCTGCGTGCGATGGATGCCCTTCACTTGGCCTCTGCCTTGATTATCCGAGAGACACAGACGTTGCAATTCCTCAGTTTTGATGACCAGCTTAATGCCGTGGCACAGGCTTTGATGCCTGACGCATTTGATTGGATGCGGAAGAAAGCGATCTTTAAATTGACTCTGCAAAGGACCTATTACGAAAAGGGTTTCTTTAATGTTGTCCGCGCGTATGACCAGTTTATCCGCGGTGACGAGGGCGAAATCAAGATCATCGCTGGAGATGCCAGTGTGACATTCACTGGCAACGTCAACAGGCGGGCCAATCTCAACGGCACGGCTCGTATTAGCGTCAAGGGTGAGGGCTTGAAAAAATGGTTCCAAAAACATTACCGAGTTATGGATGTGGTTGAAATTGAGATTGTCAGCCCAACCCTTCTCAAGCTCAAATATCCAGCCAAAAACTAATGCTCTCCCGAGGTGAGTCCATGACCCAATCCACCCCCCCAACCCAATCCCTCCGCCCCCAGGCCGCCACCTTTGGCCTGTCCACCGACGAATACGATCTGCTCGTCTCGCGCATAGGCCGCGAACCCAACGCGCTGGAGGCCGCCATCGTGGGTGCGATGTGGTCTGAACACTGCGGCTACAAGAACTCGCGCCCGCTGTTTTCCGCCTTTCCCACCACCGGGCCGCAAGTCTTGCAAGGCCCCGGCGAGAACGCGGGCGTGGTGGACATCGGCGAGGGCTGGGGCGTGGCCTTCAAGATGGAGTCGCACAACCACCCCAGCGCCGTGGAACCCGTGCAGGGCGCGGCAACCGGCGTGGGCGGCATCCTGCGCGACATCTTCGCGATGGGGGCGCGGCCCTTTGCCGTGCTGGACAGCCTGCGCTTCGGCAACCCCGACAGCCCCCGCACCCGCTTTCTGGTCAACGGCGTGGTGGAGGGTATCGCCCACTACGGCAACGCGATTGGCGTGCCCACCGTGGGCGGCGAGGTCACCTTTCACCCCAGCTACCAGGAAAACCCCCTGGTCAACGTGATGGCCCTGGGCCTGTTGAGGCACGAGGATCTGGCGACGGGCACGATGGGCGAGGTGGGCAACCAGATCATCTACGTCGGTTCCAAGACCGGGCGCGACGGGCTGGGCGGCGCAGTGTTTGCCTCGGCGGACCTGTCGGAGGCCAGCCAGGCCGACCGCCCCGCCGTGCAGGTGGGCGATCCCTTCATGGAAAAACTGCTGCTGGAGGCGACGCTGGAGGCCATCGAATCCGGCGTGGTGGCCGGGGTGCAGGACATGGGCGCGGCGGGTCTGGTCAGCTCGACGTGCGAGATGGCCTACCGCGCGGGCCTGGGCATCACGATGGATCTGGATCAGGTGCCCACCCGCGAATCGGGCATGGTGCCGATGGAACTGTGCCTGTCCGAATCTCAGGAGCGCATGATCCTGGTGCCGGTGCCGGGGCGCGAGCAGGAGCTGTACGATCTGCTGGACAAGTGGGAACTGGACGTGGTGAATATCGGGCAGGTGGAGGAACATCACAACTACCGCCTGACCTGGAAGGGCGAGGTGGTGTGTGACCTGCCCGTGGCCCTGCTGAACGAGGCCCCCAAATACACCCGCGAGGGCGTGGAATCCTCAGAGATCAGGGCGGCCCGCGAGCGTGATCTGAGCGGCGTGCCCCAGCCCGGCGACGCTGGCGCGGTGCTGCTGGAACTGCTGTCCCACCCCACCATCGCCAGCAAGCGCCCGATCTTCCAGCGCTTTGACCATCAGGTGATGACCAATACCGTTGTTGTTCCCGGTGCCGCCGACGCCGCCGTGATGCGCGTCAAGGGTTCGGGCATGGGCGTGGCCGCGACTTCGGATTGCAATCCGCGTTTCGTGCAGCTTGACCCGTACACGGGCGCAGCCGCCGCCGTCGCCGAGGCCGCGCGCAATTTGGCCTGCGTGGGGGCCACGCCGCTGGCGATCACCGACAACCTCAACTTCGGCAACCCGCACCGCCCCGAGGTCTATTACCAGCTTCAGCAGTCGGTGCAGGGCATCGCGGACGCCTGCCGCGCGCTGAACACGCCGGTCACGGGTGGCAACGTCAGCCTGTACAACCAGTACACCCAGGGCGAAGAGCGGGTGGCGATCCACCCCACCCCCACGATTGGCATGGTGGGCGTGCTGCCCGACATCTCCAAACGGGCGACGCTGGGCCTGAAGGCGGCGGGCCAGACGCTGTACCTGCTGGGCGAACACGCGAACAGCATCGGGGCCTCGCAGTATCTGGAAACGGTGCATGGGCTGGAGGCTGGACACGTGCCGCCGCTGGATCTGAATCTGGAACAAAAGGTCATCGACGGCACGCTGGCCCTGATCCGCGCGGGCCTGACCGACACCGCCCACGACTGCGCCGAGGGTGGGCTGGCCGTGGCCCTGGCCGAGATGGCGATGGCCGGGGGCATCGGCCTCAGCGTGACGCTGGACTCGCCCGCAGAAGTTCGCACCGACGCCCTGCTGTTCGGCGAGGCGCACAGCCGCGTCGTGGTGGCGGTGCAGGAAGCCGATGCCACCGAAAAGAAATTGCGTGAGCTGGACGTGCCCTTCGTGCGACTGGGCGAAAGCGGAAGCGATACGGTCACGGTCACGGCCCCGGCGCGCGGCCTACACTTGAGCGTGAACCTCGCGGCGCTGACCCTGGCCTACGACTCTCCGCTCGTGGGGATTCTGGGATGAATTGGGCGGGAACGTTGGCGGGGTGTCCCCCTCACCCCCGGCCCCTCTCCCACAAGGGGAGAGGGGAGAAAGGTGACTTATTGCAGATGAAGGTTGATGGCCTCCAAAACGCCTCTAAGGTTGCTGCTAACTTCATTGTTCCAGAACCGCAACACCTTGAAACCGCCTGCTTCCAGGACTTGAGTGCGCGCCTCGTCATAAGCTCTGGCGGCATCTTCGGCATGTTGAGAGCCGTCCAGTTCGACGATCAGACGCGCTTCAAAACAGACGAAATCAACGATGTAGCCAGCAATAGGCCACTGGCGGCGGAACTTCGCATTCAGGAAGCGTCCTCGCAAAGCACGCCAGAGCCTGTGCTCCGTTGGCGTTTGATCCCGCCGCAATTCACGCGCCCTCAGCGTTCCCCGCGTCACGTTGCGCGTTGCCATAGCGCAATCTACCGCCCTTCTCCCCTCTCCCCCCGTGGGAGAGGGGCCGGGGGTGAGGGGGCCACGGGGCAGACCCTAAATTTGGCAAGTCCTCTTGCCTCCCTCTGTCTCCCCGGAGCCACCCATGCCCACTAACCCCCTGCCTTCCCTCGCCGCCCTGTCCGAGAACGACTTCGGCACCGACAAGCCGCGCGAGGAATGCGGCGTCTTCGGCCTGTACTCGCCGGTGCCCAACGATCTGGCATGGCTGACCTACCTGGGCATGTTCGCGCTGCAACACCGGGGCCAGGAGGCGGCGGGCATGTGCGTGTCCGACGGCGAGAAGTTCCACGTCGAGAAGGATCTGGGCCTGGTGACGCAGGTCTTCGACGAGCGCCGTCTGGACAGCGTGCGGCTGCCCAACGCCCGCGTCAGCATCGGACACGTGCGCTACAGCACCACCGGCAGCAACCTGCGCTTCAACGCCCAGCCGCTGACCACCCGCACCAACAAGGGCATCCTGGGCATGGCGCACAACGGCAATTTCGTGAACGCGCTGGAAGTGCGCGCCGAGATGCTCCAGGAAGGCGCGCTGTTCCAGACCACCAACGACTCCGAGGTGATGCTGAACCTGATCGCCCGCGAGAGCCACATGGATCTGGTGGAGGCCACCGCCGCCGCCATGCAGCGCCTCAAGGGCGGCTATGCCTGCGTCCTGATGAACCGCCACACCTTGATCGGCTTCCGCGATCCGCACGGCGTGCGCCCGCTGGTGATCGGGCAACGCGACGACGGCGCCTATGCCATGGCCAGCGAACCCTGCGCCCTGTACGCGGTGGGCGCGCGGCTGCTGCGCGACGTGCAGCCCGGCGAGCTGGTGTGGGTGGACCGAAGCGGCCTGCACAGCCTGATGGTGGAGCCGCGCGCGCCGACGCCCTGCGCCTTCGAGTGGATCTACTTTGCCCGCAGCGACAGCCAGCTTGACGGCATCGACACCCATGCCAGCCGCATCCGCATGGGTGAGCAACTGGCCCGTGAGTTTCCGGTGGACGCCGACATCGTGGTGCCGGTTCCCGACAGCGGCATTGGCGCGGCCATCGGCTACGCGCGGGAGAGCGGGATTCCCTTTGACTACGGCCTGTACAAGAACCCCTACGCGGGCCGCACCTTCATCGCCCCCACGCAGGAGGCGCGCGAGCTGAAGGTCAAGATGAAGCTCTCGCCCACCAGCGCCGTGCGGGGCAAGCGCGTGATTCTGGTGGACGACAGCATCGTGCGCGGCACCACCTCGCGCCAGATCGTGAACCTGCTGCGCGAGGCGGGGGCCACCGAGGTGCATTTCCGGGTGTGCAGCCCGCCCATCACCCACCCGTGCTTCTACGGCATCGACACGGCGGCCCGCAAGGAACTCGTCGCCAGCACGCACACCCAGGAGGAAATCCGGGCGCTGATCGGCGCCGACACCCTGGCCTTCATCAGCGAGCGCGGGCTGCGCGAGGCCGTCGGCGGGCCGGGCCTGTGCCTGGCGTGCTTCAACGGCGAGTACCCGGCGGGAACCCCGCTGCTCAACGACGTGGACAAGCTGGCGCTGGAAGTCTGAGGCCACCCGCCGCAGATGCGCGTCTGGACGTTGATGGCCCCCTGATCGGGGCCTTTGACATTCCGCCCACCCGATGTGGCAAGCTGGGCGCACATGGAACTGCGTCACCTGCGCCATTTCGTCGCGCTGGCCGAGGAGGAACACTTCGGGCGCGCCGCCGAGCGTGTCTTCGTGGTGCAGCAGGCCCTGAGCAACAGCGTCCGCAACCTGGAGGAAGAGGTGGGCGTGCCGCTGGTGCTGCGAACCACCCGCCGGGTGCAACTCACGCCAGCCGGGCAGGAGTTTCTGGTGGGCGCCCGCGAGACGCTGGCGCTGGCCGCGCAGACGGTGGAGCGCGCCCGCCGCGCCGCACGGGGCGAGGTGGGCCGCCTGACCGTGGGCTTCGTGAGTGGGCTGGCCTTCGGTGGGCTGCCGGAAATCGTGCGCCGCTTCCGCGAGCTGTACCCGAACGTCAGCGTCGATCTGCGCGAACTGACCGCGCATGAGCAGGAGGCGGGGCTGCGCGGCGGCGTGCTGGACGTGGGGTTGATGCTGCTCCCCGTTCGCGCGCCCAATCTGGATTCGCGCCCCCTCTGGCGGCAGCCGCTGGTGGCGGCCCTGCCTGCCGGGCACCCGCTGGCCCGCAAGCGCCGGCTCAAGATTTCCGATCTGGCCCCCGAACCCTTCGTGTTCTTTCCGCGTCAGTTGCGCGCCACCTATTTCGATCAGGTGATGCGCTGGTGTGCCGGGGCCGGCTTCACCCCCAACGTCGTGCAGGAGGCCATCGAGGTGCCCACGCTGCTGTCGCTGGTGGCGGCGGGCGTGGGCGTGTTTCTGCCCATCGAGTTTTTCAACCGCCTGTCGCTGCCCGGCGTGGTCTACCGCCCCGTCGAGGACGCCCCGCTGGTGGACATCGTGGCCGTGTGGCGGCGCGACGAGGGCCGCAATCCGGTGGTGCGGGCGTTTTTAAGCGTGGCGGAGGAGATGCTGGGGGCAGCGAAGGGCCAGCCAGCCGAATAGCCCTCCTTCAGGTGATGCAGCGCGCCCTGATCATCAGTCGTCCGAGGGCAGGCCAACAGCTTCGGGGCCGGGAGACGAACACACATTTGCCCGTCTCTCAAATGCGCCATCTGGCCTACACTCCTCTTATGTCCGGAGCGTAAACTGTGGGAAACGCTTCGGCGTCTGCCACTGCTCCCGCTTTCCCATCTGGAGGTTTCCCCCATGCTCAAGGTCAAATCCGAGTTCACGCCGTCCGGCGATCAGCCCACCGCCATCCGCTCGCTGGTGGAGGGGCTGGAATCGGGCCTGCGGTTTCAGACGCTGCTGGGGGCGACGGGCACAGGAAAAACGTACAGCATGGCGAAAGTCATCGAGGAAACGGGCCGCCCCGCCCTGATCATGGCCCCCAACAAGATCCTCACGGCGCAGCTGGCCTCCGAGTTCCGCGAGTTCTTCCCCGACGCCGCCGTCGAGTTCTTCATCAGCTATTACGACTATTACCAGCCAGAGGCCTACGTGCCGGGCAAGGATCTGTTTATCGAGAAGGACGCGGCGATCAACCAGGAAATCGAACGCCTGCGCCACTCCACCACCCGCAGCCTGCTGACGCGGCGCGACACCATTGTGGTGGCTTCGGTGTCGTGCATCTACGGCTTGGGCGATCCCAAGGAATACACGGCCCTCAACCTGATTCTCAAGAAGGGCGACGCGGTGGGCCGCGACGAGATTCTGGGCCGATTGATCGGCATGCAGTACGAGCGCAACGACATCGAGATGATGCCGGGCCGGTTCCGGGTCAAGGGCGAGATGATCGAGGTCTGGCCCGCTTACGACGAGCAGCCGCTCAGAATTGAGCTGTGGGGCGACGACGTAGAGCGCATCGCCGTGGTGCATCCCCTCACCGGAGACCGGCTGGCCGAACTGGACGCCACGGTGGTCTACCCGGCCAAGCATTACGTGTCCAGCGCGGGGAATATCGAGCGGGCCATCGTGACCATCCAGGAAGAACTGGAGGGGCGGCTGGAGTATTTCAAGTCCACCGGCAAGCTGCTCGAAGCCCAGCGCATCAAGGAGCGCACCCTCTACGATCTGGAGATGCTCAAGGTGCTGGGCTACTGCTCGGGCATCGAGAACTACTCGCGCCACATCGACGGCCGCGCCCCCGGCATGACGCCGTACACCATGCTCGACTATTTCCCCGACGACTTCATCACCTTTATCGACGAGTCGCACGTGACCGTGCCGCAGATCGGCGGGATGGCGAACGGAGACCGGGCGCGCAAACAGACGCTGGTGGACTACGGCTTCCGCCTGCCCAGCGCGATGGACAACCGCCCGTTGAACTTCGAGGAGTTCATGTCCAAGACCGGGCAGACCGTCTACGTGTCGGCCACCCCCGGCCCCTTCGAGCGCGAGATCAGCGACAGCGTGGCCGATCAGATCATTCGGCCCACCGGTCTGATCGATCCGCCCGTGACCGTGCAGCCCATCACCGGCCAGATCGAGGATCTGCTGGGCCGCGTGCGGCAGCGGGCCGCCATCGGCGAGCGCACCCTGGTCACCACCCTGACCAAGCGCATGTCCGAAGACCTGACCGAGTACCTGCTGGAAAAGGGCGTCAAGGCGCGCTACATGCACAGCGACATCGACAGCGTGGAGCGTCAGGTGATCATCCGTGACCTGCGACTGGGCCACTACGATGTGCTGGTGGGCATCAACCTGCTGCGCGAGGGGCTGGACTTGCCCGAGGTTTCCCTCGTCGCCATTCTGGACGCCGACAAGCCCGGCTTCCTGCGCTCCGAACGCGCGTTGATCCAGACCATCGGCCGGGCGGCGCGAAACGTCAACGGCGAGGTCATCCTGTACGGCGACACGATCACGCCGGCCATGCGCAGTGCCATCGACGAGACGTCCCGCCGCCGCGAGAAACAGGTGGCGTACAACGAGGAACACGGCATCACGCCCACCACGGTCATCAAGGGCGTGCGCAACGTCATTCGCGGCGAGGAACAGCCCGAGGAGATCGGCAGCGCGAACGTCGGCGGTGACAGAGACGCCCTGACCGCCCAGCTCACCGATCTGGAACTGGACATGTGGCAGGCGTCCGAAGATCTGGACTTTGAGCGGGCCGCCAGTCTGCGCGATCAGATCCGCGCCATCGAGGCCAAGTTGCAGGGCAAGGAGTTCAAGCAGGCGACGGTGCCGGGTCAGAAGGTGCGGGCGCGCGGTCGGCGGTAACGCCTTCGCTGACCTTCGTCGGCGCCTTCAGGGCTGGCCGGATCAGCTGGAAGGGCAAAGACCCTCGACCTACGACAAGATCCACTACAAAAGGCAGGGCCGGAGTGAAAGTCATTCCGGCCCTGCCCTCTGAACCGTCAGCCTCAGCCCGGCTGCGCGGCTTCCTGGGCCAGCTGTTCCTGATCCTCAATCACTTCGGGATCGATCCGCTCGCCCAGCGCGGCGGCGATCACGGCGGCCTGCTCGCGGGCGTGGACGCTGGCGTACCCGGCGGCGGTGCTGGCGCTGCGCGGGCGGCTGGCGTGACTCAGCACCTGACCGGGGGCCAGGACGCTTTCCAGGTCTTCCCAGATCATCAGCCACGCGCCCTGGTTCTCCGGTTCCTCCTGCGCCCAGACCACCTGCGCGCCGGGGTGGCGGGCCAGTTCGGTGCGCAGGGCGTCGGTAGGGAAGGGGTACAGCTGTTCCAGGCGGATCAGCGCGGTGCCGGCGTAGGCGTCCTGATCGGCGTCCCGCGCCTCCACCAGTTCCCAGTGCAGCTTGCCGCTGCTGATGACCACGCGGTGCGCGCCGGTCACGTCGTAATCGCCGATGACCTCGGAGAAGCGGCCTTCCGTGAAATCGCTCAGCGGGTTCATGGCCTGCTTGTTGCGCAGCAGGCTCTTGGGGGTCATCACGATCAGCGGCTTGCGGTAGGGGCGCAGCACCTGACGGCGCAGCAGGTGGAACATCTGGGCGGCGTTGCTGGGCACCACCACCTGCATGTTCTTCTGGGCACACAGTTGCAGGTAGCGCTCCAGGCGGGCGCTGGAGTGTTCCGGCCCCGCGCCCTCGTAGCCGTGGGGCAGCAGCAGGGTCAGGCCGCTCAGGCGCAGCCACTTGCTCTCGGCGGCGCTGAGGAACTGATCGATGACCGCCTGCGCGCCGTTGGCGAAGTCACCGAACTGTCCTTCCCAGGCCACCAGCCCCTTGGGTTCGGAGGTGGAATACCCGTACTCGAAGGCCATCACCGCCTCTTCCGAGAGGGTGCTGTCCACCACCTCCACCCGGCCCTGATCGGGGGACAGATGCGCGAGGGCCATGTACTCCTCGTTCAGCGGATCGTCGGCGTTCTGGTTGTGCAGCACGGCGTGGCGGTGGACGAAGGTGCCGCGCCCGCTGTCCTGGCCCACCAGCCGCACGCCGTAGCCCTCGTCCAGCAGGGTGGCGTAGGCCAGATTCTCGCCCATGCCCCAGTCCAGCGGCTGTTCGCCGCGCGCCATCGCCGCCCGCGCCTTCAGCACGCGCTCGACGCCCCGGTGCGGCACGAAGTTTTCCGGCACGCTGGCGAGTTTCAGGCCCAGCTCCTCCAGCTTCTGGCGCGGCACGGCGGTGGAGACCTCGTCCTCCCAGCGGGTGCCGGTATATTCAGACCAGTCCACGGCCAGCTCGCTCTGGGCCAGGTTTTCCATCTCGGCCACTACCGGCTTCCCGGCGTCCAGCATGTCGCGGAAGCGGTCGACCAGCGCGTCGCCCTCGCCTTTCTCCAGCACGCCTTCCTCTTCCAGCTTAGCGGCGTACAGCGCCCGCGTGCCAGGGTGCTTGTCGATCTCGCGGTACATGATCGGCTGGGTCATGCGCGGCTCGTCGCCCTCGTTGTGGCCGTTGCGGCGGAACGAGATCAGGTCGATAAAGACGTCCTTGCCGAACTCCTGGCGGTAGGCCAGCGCCAGGTCGCCGCAGAACACCACCGCTTCGGGATCGTCGCCACTGACGTGCAGCACCGGGGCGTTCGCCACCTTGGCGATGTCGGTGCAGTAGCGGCTGCTGCGGGTGTCGCGCGGATCGCTGATGGTGAAGCCCACCTGGTTGTTGATCACGATGCGCACCGCGCCCCCGGTGGCGAAGCCGCGCAGGCGCGACAGGTTCAGCGTTTCCATGACCACGCCCTGCCCGCTGACCGCCGCGTCGCCGTGGATGGTCACCGGCAGCACGGTCTTGCGCTCGGTATCATTGCGCCGATCCTGGCGGGCGCGCACGCTGCCGTGAACGACGGGCGAGACGATTTCCAGGTGCGAGGGGTTGAAGGCCAGCGCCAGGTGCATCGGGCCGCCGGGCGTGCGCACGTCCGACGAGTAGCCCATGTGGTACTTCACGTCGCCGGCCACGTCGGGGTTGTCGCTGAGCTTCTTCTTGCCGTCGAACTCGTCGAACAGCACGCTGGGCGGCTTGCCGAAGATGTTCACCAGCGTATTCAGGCGGCCCCGGTGGGCCATCCCGATCACGACTTCCTTGACCCCGTACACCCCGGCCTGCTGGATGATGCGGTCCATCAGCGGAATAAAGCTCTCGGAGCCTTCCAGGCCGAAGCGCTTGACGCCGGGGTACTTGTTCTTGAGGTACAGCTCCAGCCCCTCGGCGGCGTTCAGCTTGAACATGATGCGGCGGCGCTCTTCGGTGCTAAACGAGTAGCGGCCCTGGCCCTGGCTGCGCTCGATGCGCTCCTGGAACCAGCGGCGCTCGTTGGCGGGCAGGTAGTTGAACTCGAAGCCGATCGAGCCGGTGTAGGTGGCCTGGAGCTGCGCGATCACGTCCCGCAAAGGTCCGCTGAACGGCCCCTCGGTGACGGTCTCGTTCAGGTCAGCTTCGGACAGGCCGTAGAACTCGGGGGTCAGCTCGGGCACCACCGGCTGGCCGCGCATCTTGAGGGGGTTGTTGCGGGCGCTGATGTGGCCGTACACGCGGTACGCCGTGACCAGCGCGCTGCCGGCCTGCTGCGCGCCGCTGTTGCCGGGGGGCGCGGCGGTGACGGAGGCCCCGCCCCGGCGGCTCTGGCCGAGGTCATAGAAGGCCTGCTGAACCGGCGAGTGCAGGGCCTCCTGTGTCCCGCCGCGCAACTCGTCAAAGAGGGTTCGCCATTCGGCGTCCACACTTCCAGGATCGGTCAGGTAGGCCTCGTACAGCCCCTCGATAAAGGCCGCGTTCCCGCCGGACATGATGGTCTGCCACTGCGTCATAACGCCTCCTAGCATACCCTTCTGCCGCCCCCGAAAGGTGCCCTCTGAAGTCCCCCTCAAGGGGTCAGGCAGGGGTTCCCACCCGGGTGACAGGCCAGCCCGTAAGATGCAGCCATGAAAATCGTTTCCCGCATCGTGGTGGCGCTGGGGCTGGTGGCGCTGGTGGCCTCGCTGCTGCTGCTGGGCAAGGACGTCATCGACATCAACCAGCTGCACGCCGTCGCCAACGCCAACCGCTCCACCAGCTTTCCCACCCCGCTGAACAACGTGCTGATCACCTACGTATTGGCGGTGGTGGGCGGCCTGCTGCTGGGCCTGGGCATCACGCTGCCGCGCCGCCGGGCGCAGGCCTGAGGGGGCGCCGCATTCACGCCTGAGCGTCCCGCCGCGCCGCCGGTCAGCTCAGATTGTGCAGGAACGCCAGCACCCGCCGCATCAGCAGCGAGGTGGCGGCCTCGTCGTAGGCGGGCAGGCTGCGGTCTGTAAACAGGTGCTGGTCTCCGGGGTAGAGGAACAGTTCGCCCTCTGACGCGTCTTGCACCAGGGCGTGGGCCGCCTCGGCGTCTTCCTCGAAAAAGGGATCGTGTTCCATCGCGTGAACCTGCACCGGCACGGCGGACGGCCACGACGCGCCGAACTCCGAGACGGGCAGGCAGCCGTGAAAGAGCAGCGCCCCCGTGGCGCCGGGCCGGGTCTGCGCGAGCTGCTGCGCGGGCGAAACCCCCAGCGAGAACCCGGCGTAGACGAGCGCACTGGGAAGGTTCTGGGCCGCGTCCACCCCACTCTGCGCGAGCTTGCCGAAGCCGACTTTCTTCGCGTGGGCTATGCCATCGTCCAGGGTGTCAAAGGTCTGACCCCCGTAAAGATCGGGGGTATGCACGGTGTGGCCCGCCTTCCGCAAGGCGTCCGCGAAAGCGACGACGCCGGACGTCAGGCCCTGGGCATGGTGGAACAGCAGAATTTCGCTCATGCCCCAGAGCCTAAGCCCAATACAGGACAGGGGGTGTCGGCTTTGGCCTGTGCTTCAGGCCCCCAGCCCCCTAGTCCAGCGCCTCCACCAGCTCCGCCTTGCTCATCTTGCTGCGGCCCTTGATGTTCTTTTCCCTGGCGCGGTTGTACAGCTCGTCGCGGGTCAGGTCAGACAGCGCGGCGCCCGGGTTGCCGGTGCCCTGGGTGCGCTTGTTCGGCGTGCGGCCCTCCTCGCGGCGGTGCTTGTTGACCGTGCGGCCCGCGATCTCCTCGGCGCGGTCTTCGCTCTCGCCGCGCTTCAGCTCGCTGTCCTTGACGTGCTGGTACTGGCGTTCATCCTTCTTGCTCCAGGCGTCTGGCATGGGAATCCCTCCTGTCCCTGCACGTTAAGAGGGAGACCGCGACAGCGAGTGAGAAAGACCGTCAGAGCCGCTTCATTCAGAGCCGCTTCATTCAGGGGCGCTCAGATTCAGAGGTCACCAGCGCCTGCACGCGCCCCACCTCGCCGCTGGTCAGGCGCACCTTGATGCCGTGCGGGTGCGTGGCCGAACTGGTCAGCAGCTGCGCCACCACGCCGCGCGTGAGTTGCCCGCCCCGCTGGTGGTGCTTCTGCACGATGTCTACGGTCAGGCCGGGGCGAAGCTGTGACCGGGCCGGAATCATGCCTGGCCGCCCAGCCGCCCGATCAGCGCGCGGGCCACGGCGGGCAGCGGCCCCGCGATGTCGGCGCGCATCAGCGGATTCTGGGCCTGACCGGGGCGTTCCACAAAGGCGGTTCGCAATCCCGCCGCTTTGGCCCCCGCAATATCCCAGGCGTGCGCCGCCAGCAGCCAGCTGTCGTGGGCGTGCGCCCCGGTGCGCGACAGGCCGTACTCGTAGGCGGCCCGCCCCGGCTTGAGCATCTGGCCCGGATCCACCGACACCGCGCCGTCGATCAGATCGGCAAAGCCCGCGCCTTCCAGCTGGGCGTCCAGCACGGGCTGGGGGTTGTTGGTCAGGCAGACCAGCCGCGCCCCGCCCGCGCGCAGGATTTCCAGTCCCTCGCGGGTGTCGGGGTGCGCCGGGAGCATCCGCACGCCCGCCGACAGCTCGTCCTGAAACTGCCCGCTGATCTCCAGCCCACGGGCCTCGCCCAGCGCCCGCAGCGCCGCGCCGCCCAGCGCCGAGAAATCGCGGTACTCGCCCAGCAGCGTGTGGGTCAGGGCCAGTTGCAGCAGCAGGCCAAACCACTGCGTTCTGGCCCCCGGATCGCCGAACGCCGCCACGAACAGCCCGTCCAGCGCCGAGAGATCCAGCAGCGTCTCGTTCATGTCCAGAAAGACGGTGGGGGTCATGGTGGCGAGGATACGCCCCCCGCACGCCTGCTGTGGACAGGCCGCCCGCGCTGGGGCTGCCCATGCAAACCGTCTGACCTGCCCCGCCCCCGCCCGCTATCCTGGCGTATGTCCCCCACCTTCGACGCCTTTATCGGCTTTTACCCCACCACCGATCTGGCGGCCACGCACCGCTTCTATGTCGGCACGCTGGGGCTGACGCTGGCGCGGGATCAGGGCACCTGCCACATCTACGCGGTGGCGGGCGGCGGGTTCCTGGGCTTTTGCCTGCGCGAAGCCGTAACCCTGCCGCCCACCGTCGTCCTGACGCTGGTGACGGACGACGTGGACGGCGTGTACGAACGGCTGATGGCGGCGGGCGTGACGGCAGAGACCGCGCCGAAGCACAACGCCGAGTACGGGATTTACCACTTCTACGCGCAGGGGCCGAGTGGGGAGAGGGTGGAAGTTCAGCGGTTTGATGAGGAATTACTACATTAGAGCTAGTCATATAAGTATTCTTCAAATGTGAAGCAGAAAACTTAGCCCTTGGCTATTTTTATCAGGAGGTATAGTATGGAAGTAGAAATATTGAGTAGAGGAGAAGCTGAGAATATTTGTAAAAAGATGGAATCTCACTTTTTTGACAAAAAAGATGCTCGTATACTCGGTAGCTGACAACTTCATTTTTTAGTCGTCCCAGACGGCGGGAAGGTCACCTTCCGGTCTGTCCCTCGACAGAAACGAGAAATGGCGGTGTTTTGAGGTGTGAAGCCACCAAAACCCGCCGCCT